>JALDXP010000084.1:0-10503 GCA_032154885.1 Actinomycetota bacterium | reverse complement strand
GAGTCGGGTGAGTGTTTCGCCGAGGAGGCAACTGGGGTCCTGGCCGCGCTGGCCCCGCCGGGCTCGAGGATTGGCATGACAAGCGATGTGTCCGACATCGACCAGTTCGATCGACTTCTTCGTTACTTGTGGGCCGGTGCCATGTCGATCAACGAGGAGACGGTTCGTCGCGGGGCTGCCCTCTCGAGGAGCTATCCCCCGGACACGGCGATGACCGAACGCTTCGATGCTGCTCAGGCCGCAGCGAAGGAGGCGGGTCTAGGTCTGTGGTCGCCTACGGCGTGCGGGCCACGGGCCGAAGCCTCTTTGGGCATCGTCGAGGTGATGTCCGACGCCCCGGGGGACGACAACGAGAACCTCAACGGAGAGTGGGTCGCGATCCGGAACGAAGGAGACACCTCGGTCGACCTCAGCGGATGGGGCATCAAGGACGAGTCGGCCAGCCACCGGTATGAGTTCCCGGTGTCCTTCATCCTTCTTCCTGGAGAGACAGTCACCGTGAGGACCGGCTGCGGCACCGATTTCGACACCGATCTGTATTGGTGCAACCAGGGATCAGCTGTGTGGAACAACGGTGGAGACACCGCCTTCCTCCTCGATCCCAGCGGCAATACCCACGTCGCCTACGCCTATTCGGGGTGATCGCCGGAGGCGACCAAACTGGTGGGAATGGAGGAGCTCGCCGCCACCCGTAGACGTCTCACCGCTGTCTTGTTTGGCGGTGTCGCGCTGGGCTCGACAGCCTTCATCGCCGCGGTGACCATCTCCACGCTCGCCGTCGACGAGATCACGGGATCGGCGGCATTGGCCGGTGTGCCCGGTGCAACCGCAACCCTCGGCACGGCCGTGGGCACCAGCCTGCTGAGCCGGAACGTGGCGCGTCGTGGCAGGCGCCCCGGGTTGGCAGCGGGATACGCGATTGCCGTGATCGGAAGCGTCTTGGGGATTCTCGGCCTGACCGGGGACTCGTTACCCCTGCTTCTGGTGGGCATGGCGCTGCTCGGCCTCGGCAACGCATCGGGTCACCTCGCCCGATACACCGCGGCAGAGATGTTCCCCGACGATCGCAGGGGCCGCGCCCTGGGCACGGTCGTGTGGGCGGCGACGATCGGATCGGTTCTCGGCCCGGCTCTGCTCCAACCCTCCGGCAGCATCGCCATCGACTTGGGTCGGTCCGAGCTCGTAGGTGGGTTCCTGGTCAGTGTGGTGTTCATGGCGATCGCTTTGGTCCTCTACCTGGTGTCCCTTCGCCCCGACCCGGCCTCCCTTGCCCTCGACCAACCCGAGCAGACCGGTTCGGCGGTTGTCGGTCTAGGCCCGGCGTTCCGTCTCCCGTTGGTCCGCATCGCCTTGATTGCAATGATCACAGGCCAGGTGGTGATGGTGATGATCATGACCTCGACGCCGCTGCACATTCACCATCACGGTTCCGACCTGGGCATCGTCGGCTTGGTGATGAGCGCCCACACTCTTGGGATGTTCGCTCTCTCCCCCCTCACCGGTCGGTTCACCGATCGATGGGGCGGGTACCGGGTGATCCTGGCCGGGATGGCCCTACTCGGGATCTCGGCCTTAGGCGCGGCTTATGGCCCAAACGAGTCCACTGCCGTGTTGGTGGTGGTCCTCTTCGCACTGGGCTACGGCTGGAATCTTGCGTTCGTCGCCGGTAGCTCGATGCTGACTGTGGGGGTTGGGGTAGATGTTCGGAGCCGCCTTCAAGGCAGAGTGGACTCGATCACCTGGACCTCGGGCGCTCTCGCCAGCATTTCCTCTGGCGTGATCTATCAGGCCAGCGACTACCGGATGATCTCGCTGATCGGATTGTTCTTGCTGGCGGTGCCAGTCGTCATCGTCCTCCGTCATCGCAAGGTTCCGCTGGCCGTCGGCACCTGAGACAGCTCAGGCCTCGGTTCGCAGGGACCGCGGCGCATCGACGCTTGGGTCGAACAAGACCTTGATCTGGGGTGGCTCGCCTTTGGCCATCGGAATCAGCCCCACTTCGACGACTTGATCGAGGGGATAGACCGTCGGCGCCACCTCTGCCCACGCGCCTCGGTCGGCTGCGATCAGGTCAACCGCTCCTGGGAAGTCCTGGGCGAAGACATGGGCCTGAGTACCGATGATCTCCAGCTCGTCGAGGGCGACCTCCCGGAAGTCCACGGCCACAGGCTCGGGCTGGTGACCCACGACCACCACGCGGCCACCGTCGGATACGAGCTGAATGGCTCGGAGCAGCGAGTCGGGACGACCGGTGCATTCGAACACCACGCTCGCCGTCTCAGCGTTCAGGAGCTGGTCCGGGCGGGTGACCGATAAATCTACGGTCGTAGCCGCGCCGAGGCGTGCGGCTGTATCCAGTCTCGCCGGGTCGAGGTCGACGGCCGTCACCGTCGCCCCTGCGCCTGTGGCCGCGTGCACGATGAAGCTGCCAATGCCACCGGTCCCCAGGACCGTCACCAGGTCATCCTCCACGACCCGCCCCCGACGGGTGGCGTGCACTGCGATGGACATTGGTTGGGTCATGGCGGCGAGGTCTGGCGTGATGGCGGAGCTCGAGAGATTGAAGGTGCACGAGGCGGGGACCACCGCCGATTCTGCGAGGCCACCGTTGGAGTGGAGGCCGACGGTCCAGTACTCCCGACACAGGTTGGTGTGTCCGCTCTGGCATGGCGAGCAGCGACCGCAGGAGACGCCCGCTCCCACTGCGACCAGGTCTCCTTCGGTGAAGCCCGTTACTCCTTGACCCACTCCGGTCACCCATCCCGAGAACTCGTGACCAGGGATGGTCGGGCCCGAGTGCCCGCTGTGAGGATGGGCCGCGTCGACGGGGTGGAAGCGGGGGCCATGGACGAACTCGCCGACATCGGTGCCGCAGATGCCGACGGAGGCGACGCGCAGTTGCAACTCGCCCGGTCCCGGAGCCGGCACCGGTAGCTCCTCCAGCCGGACATCGCCAGGACCGTGATACCTGATTGCTCTCACACCCGCCTTTCGACTCCGGGATCGTGGTGCATACTGTGCCGCATGTCCACCTCACCAGCCAGGGTCGGTTTCGCAGGCCTGGGTCGCATGGGCTCACGGATAGCCGCCAACGTCGCCAAGGCCGGTCACGAGATGACAGTGTGGAATCGCACCACGTCGGCGGCGGAGGAATGGACGGGGGAGAACGGCGGCGCAGTGGCCGGGACCCTCTCTGACCTTGCCGGCAGTGAGTTCATCATCACGATGCTGGCCGACGGCGAGGCACTCGAAGGGGTGTACGCGGAACTCGCCGGCAGTCTCGAGCCAGGGACGGTCGCTATCGACATGGGCACCTCGGGCCCGGAGAGCTTCGAGAAGGCCCGGGCACTGGTCGAGCGTCGCGGGGCGACCATGGTGGATGCCCCGGTCTCCGGAGCGACGGCGGCCGCCGAGGCTGCATCGCTGCTGGTGATGGTGGGTGCGTCGGACGACGTCTACGAGCGCGTCGAGCCGATCCTCCAATCGGTGGGCAATCCGATTCAGGTCGGGCCTACCGGCTCTGCCGCGGTGCTCAAGCTGGCGGTCAACTCGGTGCTTTACGGGTTGAACCAGGCCGTCGCCGAGGCGGTGGCGCTGGCGGAGAAGTCGGGGGTGGCACCCGAGACCACGATCGACATCCTGGCCAAGGGAGCGGCCGGGGCCCCGATGCTCACCTATCGCCGTGAGCAATACCTACATCCCGACCAGGCTCCGATCACTTTCACAGTCGATCTGGCCCACAAGGACCTGAGGCTCGCCCTGGAACAGGCCCGCCTAACCGCTGCGCCGACCGGGCAGCTGGAACGAACGATGGAGCTGATGGAGGCCCTGATCGAACAGGGTCACGGCTCCCAGGACATGGGCTACGTGGTGGAGGCCAGCCGTCGGGCCTGAGCTCAGACCCCCTCTTCAACCATCCGCACTACCTCGGGCTTGACCGTCTTGCCCATCGGGTTCCGGGGCAGCGAATCGGTGAAATGGAACTCCTTGGGCACCTTGTGCGGGGCGAGCCGGCCCTTGACCCATTGCTTCAGCTCGTCGGCCTCGACCGGATCCGACGCAACCAACACGGCTACCACCCGCTGCCCCCACTCCGCGTCGTCGATCCCGACCACCGCCG
This sequence comes from Actinomycetota bacterium, assembly GCA_032154885.1. Taxonomy (GTDB): domain Bacteria; phylum Actinomycetota; class Acidimicrobiia; order Spongiisociales; family ZC4RG35; genus JARDZU01. The sequence continues at coordinate 6,383 of JALDXP010000084.1, read as the reverse complement.
CCTCGCTGATCGACTCGTGGCCCAGAAGCACATCCTCGATCTCGAGTGCGGACACCTTCTCGCCGCCGGTCTTGAGGATGTCGATCGAGGATCGGCCCAGGATCCGGTAACGACCCTTCTCGACGATGGCGGTGTCGCCGGTGCGGAACCAGCCATCGCCGGTGAAGGCAGCATCGGTGTCTTCTGGTCGCTCCCAGTACTCGAGAAAGACGGTGGGTCCTCTCACCTGGATCTCGCCGGGCTCATCGCCGGAGACTTCGGACTCGTCGTCGCCGACGAGGCGAACCTCGACACCCGGTAGCGGCGTGCCGACCGAGCCTGGTATCCGCTCCCCGCGATAAGGGTTGGATAGACCCATGCCGATCTCGGTCATCCCGTACCGCTCGAGCAGGGTGTGACCGGATAGCTCACGCCATCGCTCCAGCACCGGGATGGGCAGGGCGGCCGAGCCCGACACCATCAGGCGGATCTCAGCAACTCCCTCACGGAATCGGGCATTGTCCACATCGGACGTCTGGTCGAGATGGGCGATGAGCCGGTGATAGATGGTGGGCACCGCCATGTACAGGGTGAGGTCTCCGGTCGTGAGACGGTCGACGACGGCCGCAGCGTCGAATGAGGGGAGCATGTCGCAACGGGCCCCGCTCCACAGGGCGCATCCGATGACGTTGACGATGCCATGGATGTGGTGCAGGGGCAGGGTGAGGAGGATGCGGTCGTCCTCCTCCCATTCCCACGCTTCCACCAAGGACCTGATCTGGGCCTCGATGTTGTCGTGTGTGGTGACCACACCCTTGGGGCGGCCCGTGGTCCCGCTGGTGAAGAGGATCATGGCCCGACGATCGTCATCGACCAATGGCAATGGCACCGGGCCCGCGTCCACCTCGTCAACCAGCAGGAACTCGATACCCCTTGCCTCGGCCAGTGGACGGAGAAGTTCTGCATATCCCGCCGAAGCGATGGCAATGGCTGGTGTCGTAGCGTCGAGCACATACTCCAGTTCTGGTGCGGGATGGGTGAGGCAGAGCGGGATGGCAATGCCGCCGGCCCGCCAGATCGCCCACTGGACCCGGACATACTCGAACGACGGCTCGACCATGAACGCGATCCGGGCCTCGATTAGGTCCGTCTTGTCGTCGACAAGACGGGCGGCGCCTCGCTCCGATCCCGAGAGCAGGTCGGAGTAGGTATGGGTCCCGACCTGGTCGGAGATTGCGATCCGTTCGTGCCAGGCCTCGGCTCGCTCGACCAGGGATAGGGTCATCACTCCAGAGGGGCGAACAGATCGACGGCGTTGCCGTCGTGATCGTGAACCGAGGCGTAGCGCTGCCGCCACGGAGCGTCGAAGGGAGGCAGATGGCCGTGGCCCCCCGCCGCCACCAATTCCTCGTACAACCGATCGACGTCGGCCGCGTTGTCGCAGAGGAAGGCGATAGCCGTGCGCGGGCCGCCATCGCCTGTGGGCGGCTGCCACTCGGAGAACGACATCACACTTGCCTCGCTGTCGAGCATGACCCGCAGACCACCCGGTCCCGCCGCCTCGGCGTGGACGTCATCACCCTCGAACTCGAGACCCACCAACCGATAGAAATCGATGGCCCGGGCCATGTCGGAGACGATTACACCGATGGCGTCGAGACGTGGCATGCCCTGAGTCTATGGGAGGATCAGGCCGTGGGTGACCAGAGCCCTACCTCCCCGCGCGAAACGCGAACCGGATCTCCGCCCTCGACTTGCTGCACCCAGATCCCGGCGTCTTCGAGGCTGCTTCCTCCGGCGTAAACGAAGGCGGAGCCGTCGGGTGCCCAGAGCGAGATGCTGAGGGCGAACTGGTCGAAGTAGGCGAGGTAGTCCCGGCCAAAGAGCCCGGTGGGGCTGAACGGGCGATAGGACTTGGTCTCGTCACCATCCCAAACGTGCCATTGCAGACGCTCGAAGCCATCGGCGGCCCCGACCGTGCTGTAGAGGAGATCCCGGCCGTCCGGGCTCCAGAACCAGGCGATGTTGCGGGCCTGGCTCACAGCTTCGAGGTCTCCGCTCGAGGTCGAGACCACGAACAGCCGCTCTGCGTCGATGATGGGCAGGTCGGTCTCTTCGATCTGGGACAGCTCCTGACTCGCCGGGGATCCCCTCGACATCACTGCTACCCGGCTGCCGGCCTGGTCGGTGACGAACGCCATCGGGGCGGTATAGCGCACCAACTCTCGCTCGATCTCGCCTTTTGGGGTGGCCAAGGCGAGAGCCTCTCCGACGTCACGTCCGTTCCCGAGCAGCACGGATTCGCCGACGTGGGCCCCGAGCCTGAACTCCCCGGTGGCTGGGACCGTCTCCCTCCCCGAGCCGTCGATGGCCAGGTACTCGAACCGTCCCGAGACCCGGGCGAGAAGCTCGGTGCCATCAGGCGCCCAATCGAAATACACAGGTGCCCCCTGATCGATCACTTCGATATCCCCATCGGGCCCGGCGATGGCAAGAAGGAGGTCTCCCATGTCCTGGCTCCCGGTCAGCGCAAGATGCTCACCATCCGGGCCCCAGGCGATATACACGGCGAGGAGCGGCGAAGGCCATTCGTCGACGTCACCTCCTTCGCTGTTCGCCACCAACAGATACGTCTCTTGATTCGCCCTCCGTTCGGTCCACGCCACCCTGGATCCGTCCGGTGACCAGGTCGGCTGAGTTCGCTCAATATCCGGATCGGGCTCGGCCAGGGTCACCGGGTCGGATCCATCGGGCCTCATCGTCGTGATTTCGTTCTCGGTGCCGAGTACGAGGAGACGGCCAGGAGACGAGCTCTCGACGACGGAAACTTCTGTGGCGATGGTTCTAGCGTCGGGAAGGGTGTCTCGATCGTCGTCAGCTGTGGTGGTGCAGGCAGTGACAAGCGCGGCGAGAAGGGCAATCGGTGCTAGAAGGGCTCGGCCGAGCCGGGTCGTCACCTCATCGACTCTACGACTAGCCCTGCCCGGCTTTCCACGCCTCGACCTGGCGTACCACCTCGGCCGAGTCGAACCAGGTGTTCTCGTAGGCGATCAGCCCATCTCGCAACTGGAAGAGATGAAGGATCCTGAGCGCGACCGGCGCCCCGCCTCCGGCGATTCCGGCCCATTCTCCCTCGACGTGACCGGTGACGTCGGACACATCTACCACCCAGCTCCCGTCTTCGGAGGAGAAACGCCGAATGGACACGAAATTCACGTCCGGGATGGCGGCGATGATGTCCGAGTAGACCGCGCCTACCGCTTCTTTCCCGTGTACCGGGCTCAACGGGTGGGTGACGTCGTCCCACACGATGTCGTCGGTGTAGGTGGCCAGTGTGGCGGCAACGTCATGTGCGTTCTCGGCTGCGAAGTGCTGATCGACTATGTCCATACGGTGAAGTTACCGCCGGGACCGTTCGAGATGGCCCAGCTTGTCCGGGTTGACCACAGCTCGCACCGCCTGCACCCTGCCGATCGCGATGTCGAGTGACACCACCGCCACGGTCGATCCGTCACCGCCTTGCACGAGGGCGCCCGGCTGGCCGTTGACATCGACCATGGTCAGCACCCAGCCCTCGCGATCCGCCCGTGGGCTGAATGCAGCGAGGAACCGTGCCGTCTCGACGACACCACGAAGGGGCTCCCTCCTCGCCGGTGCCTTGCCACCTCCGTCGCCGTACAGGACGACTTCTTCGGCGAGCATGTCCGCCAGACCCTCGGTGTCCCCCTGCTCGACCGCGGCGAAGAACTTCTCGGCAAGGGCCCATCGCTTCTCGACCGACGTCTCGAAACGGGGCTTGCCCTCCTGGACCTTCTCCCTGGCCCGAACCGCCAACTGCCGGCAGGCCGCCTCGGACTTGTCGATCAGCTGGGCGACTTCGTCGAACCCAAACCCGAACACGTCGCGCAGCAGGAGAACGGCCCGCTCCGGCGGAGTGAGTCGCTCGAGGAGGACCAGGAAGGCCATGGACAGGCTGTCGGAGAGCTCGGCATGCTCCTCGGGGTCGAGGATGGGGTCGGTGACGATGGGCTCTGGCAGCCACTCTCCCACGTATTGCTCACGTCGCACCCGGGCGGAACGCAAGTAGTCGATAGAAAGCCGAGAGACGACTGCACAGGCAAACGCCCGCCGCGATTCGATCTGGGTTCCCTCCTTCTCCGCCGCATGCACCCGCACATATGTCTCCTGAACCAGGTCCTCGGCCTCGCTGACGCTTCCCGTCATGCGGTAGGCGATCGAGAACAGGAGCGGGCGCAGAGTGGCGTCGGTTTCGTCTGAGCCAGTATCGGGAATCGTGGTCATGTCCCTGGGACGAATTGGCACCCTCGATTGTGACACTTCCGTGGGTTGTCACAGGAGAGCACGGTGTCTCGTCTTGGTTGGTAACGACAAAAGGAGACACATGAGAATCTTTCTCGCCGGCGCCACTGGGGCGATAGGGCAGAGACTCGTGCCATTGCTGGTCGATGCCGGACATGAGGTGGTCGGATCCACGAGGACCCCGGCCAAGGTCGACGGCCTGCGTCTGGCCGGCGCCACGCCGGTGGTGCTCGACGGGAGGGACGGGGACGCGGTGCGCCGGACGGTGCACGAGGCCGAGCCCGAGGTGGTCATCCACCAAATGACCGCATTGTCGGGCAACCTCGATCTCCGACATTTTGCCGAGTCCTTCGCCGAGACCAACCGGCTCCGCACCGAGACCACCGATCGCCTCATCGAGGCCGCGGTCGAGGCCGGCGCCCGTCGCTTCATCGCGCAGAGTTTCGCCGGCTGGCCCAACGAGCAGAGTGGAGGACCGGTGAAGACCGAAGAGGCGCCACTCAACACCAACCCTCCGAAGCAAGTGCGCGAGACACTCGGGGCCATCCTTCACCTCGAGTCCGTCACCACCGGCACGCCCGGGATCGAGGGCCTGGCCCTGCGATATGGCGGCTTCTATGGCCCGGGCAACGCCCTAGGCAAGGGCGGGATGATGCTGGACTCCGTGGTCGAACGCCAGATGCCAGTTGTCGGTGGCGGATCCGGCATCTGGTCTTTCCTGCACATCTATGACGCCGCCCAGGCGACCGCCCTTGCCGTCGAACACGGCGCCCCCGGCATCTACAACATCGTCGACGACGAGCCGGCCCCGGTCTCCGAATGGCTGCCGTATCTGGCTGATGTCCTCGGTGCCAGGCCGCCGCGCCGGGTCCCGGCATGGCTGGCCCGGCTCATCGTGGGTGACGCCGCGGTGTCGATGATGACCAAGATCCGTGGCTCCTCGAACGCCAAGGCCAAGCGGGAGTTGGGCTGGAAGTTGCACTATCCGAGCTGGCGGGTGGGTTTCAGAGAGGGGCTTTGAGCGCGATCATGCGGGTCGATGGATGACCTGAACCACTACCGCTTCGTGAACGTCTGGCATCTGAAGTTCCGACCCGAGGAGGTGTACAGCGTGCTCGAGGACGTTGGCGAGTACCCCCGTTGGTGGCCGGAGGTGCGACGGGTCGATCGGATCGACGACAGCACGGTGCGGATCGTGGCCCGTTCTGTGCTCCCCTACAGCCTCACGTTTCGGGCGACCGACTCCCGGCGGGACGAGCGGTCCGGAGTCCTCGAGATCGCCATGCTTGGTGACCTGGACGGGTTCTCGCGTTGGACCATCGAACCCGAGCGCGCCGGGACTCTTGCCACGTTCGAGGAAGAAGTCATTGCACGGAAGAAGTCACTACGACGACTCGCATGGGTGGCCCGACCGTTCTTTCGGTGGAATCACGCGGTGATGATGCGTCACGGCCGACGAGGTCTTTCTGTTTACCTGGCCGGGTATCGGGCCGGCGCCGATCAGGCCGACGAGCTGCGGGGCTAGCCTTGAAGCGGGCGAGCGATTGGGCGACGACACCACGTCCCGCCCTGTCGCTGATCGCTTCGACGACCGCATCGGCTCATGTATTCATTTGATTAGGGTTCCGTCGATGCAATTCGGCGCCAGGCTGAGACGGCCGATCGTGTTGCGTCTTCTGCTGGCCACTGGCCTGGTCGCGTCGATGGTTCCCTTGGCCACTCCGGCAATCGGGGCGCCAAATGAGCCCACCACTCCGGCGGGGAACCCCAACCTCGATGCCGCCTGCGGCCTCGACGTGCTGATGATCCTCGACGAGTCGGGATCGATCGCCAACACCTCAGGAGCCACAACCGCGGTCAAGCAGGCCTACACCGCCTTTGTGTCAGCCCTGGCCAACACTGGATCTCGTGTCGGCGTAGTCGAATTCTCCAAGGTGGCGAGCCTGCCGATCGACCAATACGTCACTGTCACCAACGCCACCCTTGCGAGCACGTTCCTTCCGTACATCAACAACAACTACAACCCGAGCGGCAACACCAACTGGGAGGATGCGCTGCGGGCCGCCCGCTATTTCATGGAGAGG
>JALDXP010000083.1:0-10578 GCA_032154885.1 Actinomycetota bacterium | reverse complement strand
TCGGGAGATGTCTGGCTTGCGGTGACCGTCGGCATCGTCGTCGGTCTCGTGACCCTCGGATCGCTCCTCGTCGCCTTCCGGATGGGGCGAGCGATCGGCACCAGGATCGGTGCAGTCACCAGCGCGGCGAGACGTGTCGCCCACAAGGATCTGGTCGATCTGCTCGATGCCCTTCGCACATCCGATCCAGGCTCCGACGCCATTCCACCCCTGGGTCTCGACACCGACTCGGGGGATGAGATCGGTGACCTGTCGAGATCATTCGAAAACATGCACCGAGCCTTGATCGATACGTCCACCCGACAGATGGAATCGTTGCGGGTAGGGGTGTCGGGCATCCTGGTCACTCTCGCCCGCCGCAACAGCTCGCTGGTCGATCGACAGCTGGCATTGCTCGACGAGCTCGAATCCCGGGAGGAGGATCCTGAGACGCTCGGTGGGTTTTACCAGGTCGATCATCTGGCGGCACGGATGCGCCGGAATGCCGAAAGCCTCCTCGTATTGGCCGGGTCCGAGTCACCTCGCGTCTGGGCCAAGGCAACCGAGATCTCCGATGTGGTTCGAGCCGCCCTCAGCGAGGTGGATGAGTACCAGCGCGTCGAGTTGCTCGCCTTGGAGCCGGCCCGTCTGTCTGCCGGAGCCGTTACCGATGTCGCCCATCTCCTCGCCGAGCTCTTCGAGAACTCCTTGCAGTTCTCGCCCCCAACCGAGCCCGTGCGCGTCACCGGGCTCTTCGAGGTCGATGGCTACGAGCTCTCGATCTCGGACCACGGGGTCGGGCTGTCCGACCCGAGGCTGGCCGAGATGAACCGAATCCTGGAGCGCCCGCCGGCCCTCGGCCTATCGGTCGAGCCGACGATGGGGATTCATGTCGTGGCCAAGCTGGCCCATCGGCACGGGCTCGATGTCCAGCTGATCACGAGTGTCCCGGGCATCACGGTCAAGGTGACCATCCCCCGCGATCGTCTGGAGATGGCGAGGGTGGAGCCGGACTACGACATCATCGATCTGACACAGCCAGAGATGATCGAAACTGACGACCCCCGCCCCGACCCCGAACCAGTGGCGGTGGCTCCGGTGCCTGTCGAAGGGGTGGACACGGGAGACCTGCCGGTGCGCATCCCGGGCCGAGCGTTCCGCGAGGAGGAGCCGGCAAGGAGTATCGCTGCCGGAGAGGGCGGCGGGACCCTCAGGTCGGCGCTGGTCGATTACAACCGGGGTCGGGCCGAGGCCGAGGCACAGGGGGAGAGCGATGACTGACGCTGCCACCAATCTCAACTGGATGCTCGAGCGTCTCTGCGCGACGGTGCCCGCCATCAAACAAGCGGTCGTGGTCTCGTCCGATGGACTGGCCATGGCCAAGTCGCAGGACGTCGACCGGGAGACGGCGGAGAGATTGGCTGCCGTGTCATCAGGCATGATCGGTCTGGCCTACGGGTCCGCCGGCCGTTTTGGGGCGGGCGCGGTGTCGAACATCATTGTCGAGATGCAGCAGGGTTGGCTCTTCGTCACCGGCATCCGTCACGGCTCCCTCCTCTGCTGTCTCACCAGCAAGGAGATCGACCTGGGGGCGGTGGCCTTCGAAATGTCCATCTTCGTGCAGCGGGTCGGCGACAGCCTCACCCCCGACGTGCGGGAAGAGCTGAAGGCTCGGCTGGTCGAACCCGAGCCGGCATGACCGCCGAGCCCGGAACCCCACTCGGCGGCCGGATCGTCCGCCCATACACCATGACCGGGGGGCGGAGTGGTGTGGGGCTCCCAAATATCGCCCTCGAAGCCCTGGTCGCCGTGACACCTGCCGGTATGCGAATGCGGGGTCGTTTCCGCTGGGAGGCGGCAGAGATCATTGCCCAGAGCCGCAAGGAGATCGCCATCGTCGAGCTGGCGGCGAATCTCGAGGTCCCGGTTGGTGTGATCCGTGTCCTCGCCGCTGACCTGCGCGAACAGGGAGCGATCACCATCAGCGAACCGCTGTCCGAAGCCACGGTCGATTCAGGCGACACCGAATATGCCGAACTCCTCCACAAGGTACTCGATGGGATCCGGGCTCTCTGAGCGCACCGGGCTGACCCCGGTCAAGATCGTCGTCGCCGGCGGCTTCGGCGTGGGCAAAACGACCTTCGTCGGCGCCATATCCGAAATCGAGCCGTTGCGGAGCGAGGCGATCATCACCGACGCCAGTGCGGGAATCGATGAGCTCTACCCGGACGGCACCAAGACCGAGACGACGGTGGCCATGGATTTCGGCCGGATCAGCCTCAAGCATCGTCTCGTCCTCTATCTGTTCGGCACCCCCGGTCAAGACCGCTTCCATTTCATGTGGGACGAGCTTTCTCGGGGCGCAATTGGGGCAGTGGTCCTGGTAGACACCCGCCGAATCGAGGCGTGCTTCGCCGCCATCGACTTCTTCGAGAACCGGGGAACGCCATTCGTGGTGGCGGTCAACACCTTCCATGGGCGTCGGATCCACGAGCCCGAATTGGTTCGGGAAGCACTGCGGATTGGCCCCGATATCCCGATCGTCTATTGCGATGCCAGGGTCCGGGTGGATGTCCAACGAGCGCTGCAGGCGGTGGTCGAGCACACCCTGGAGCGAGTGATGTCCGAGTCTGCAGCCAGCTGACTCAGGCGGGGATGCCGATGGGCTCCGACTCCAGAAGACCCTGAGCGACCCTCAGAGACTCCGAGGGGAGCCGCAATTCGAAGACGTTGTGCCCGTCTCCGGTGCGTCGGTATGAGATGTCGCCGTCCATCTGCCGGGCGAGACGTCGGGCCACTGTGAGACTGAGACCCACTGCCGCCGGCCGGGTCACGGGGCCGCCGGCACGCAGGTCGCCGTTGAAGATCTTCTCCCGGTCAGGGACCGGTATCGCCGGCCCGTCGTCGATGACGGAGATGACGGTATCGGGGCCGGAGCCGGCTGTCTCCAGGCTGACGACCGATCCCCCGTAGCGAACTGAATTGGCGATGAGGCTGTCGAGGATCCTTATCGTGATCGCCGGATCCGCCCACAACGATGTCGCCTCGATCTCAACCGCGATGTTCTCGGCACCGGGAATATCGGACAAGGCCTCCCGGCATAGAACAGCGGCGTCAACCGACCGCGCCAGGTGGTGTGAAGGAGCCTTGGTCGCGGAGACGATCAGATCATCGACGATCGAGGCCATCTCCCTGGCGTGGGAATCGATGCGGCGGACGCTGCGATGCAGGTCGACAGGATCCCCCTCAGCCCGAGCGGTCAGATCGAGCACAGCCCCGATCGGCACCTGGAGATCCTCGGCTATCGCCGCAACGAACTCGTCCCTGCCTTGGATCATGCGCTCCAGTCGCAATTCATCGTGATGCGCTCGGGTCGAATCCTCCAATTGGAGAAGAATTGTGGCCGAACGATGCTTGCCGGCCCTCAGGAACGAGACCGACACTTGCCCCCAGATAGCTCGACCATCAGAGGCTCGCCAGCGCATCCAGGTGGTGGCGCTCTGCGTGTCGCCGTTGCCCATGTCTTCCCAGACCTGTCCCAACTCGGCGACGTCGTCGGTGTGGACGACGCCTCTGATGTTTGTGCCGATCACTGGCCCGAGCATGCCGGTCAGGGCCTCGTTGGTGTCGATGAATTCACCGGAAGGGGTGAGCAGGGCCATCCCGATGTTCGCCTTCTCGAATCCAAGCCTGTACCCGTCCTCGCCGTTTGCCCGCTTGGCTTCCCCCCGCGCCGCCAGCCGCCAGCCGGCGATCAGAAGCGACACCAGGACGAGCGTCGAGGTAAGGAACACAACAGGCATCGCGATGTGGCCCACGCCAAAGCGTTGGACATACGCCTCTCGATACAAAACGACGTAATTGAAGATCTGGAACCCGACCACATAGACGAAACCGGCGAGGATCAACCTCCACTCCTGGTAGAAGGAGACGGCGACGAGGGCGAGGAAGAATGCGAATTGCGATTCGGCCGAACCCTCGAGGTAGCGGACAACGATCCCCGCCGCGGTCACGAGGCCCAGCGAAACCGCTCCGGCGGCCATGCCCTGCGTCCTCGATGTCATGCCGATCACGGCCATCACGACGAGGATCAGTGATGCGATCACGATCTCGTAGATCGGCACCTCTCTGATCAAGCCGACCAAGGCGAGAAGGGGCACCTGGACGAGGAGCAGAACGAGCAAGAAGCGGTGCCGGGTGGCGAAGACCTTCGCGTCCGCTTGCTCGCGGGCTCGAAGCGGCCTTCTCTTCCCCGGAAAGAGACGCCTGGGCATCGGTACACGATATCGCCGCGGAGTCCCGGGGCCTGGAACCTCCAATTCTCGGGGGTCCTTGGTTGGGCGGGCGCCGCGGAATACCGTTTGTGGCAATGAACATCGCCGAATTGATCGATATTGGATTCGCCAACGTGGACGAGCGACAGGTCGAGATGACGTCGATTGAGCCGGCCGAGGTCACGGCGCGAGCGGTTGGGTCACTGGTTGGCCTGCTCGCTGAGGTGACGGGTGTCTTGCTGGCCGCCGGGCCGGCCGGAAGGATCGGGGCCGTCGGCACTTGGACAGGCGACACCTATCGGATTTCGATCTCCACACCCAATGGAAGCTTCGGTGACGGGGTGACGACAATCAATCGGCTACTGGGGGAGCCGACCCTGGCGATGGGCGTCGCCTCCGCTGCTCGCCTGGCTGAAGATCACGATCTCTCGGTCCGCGTTTCCCCAGATGGCGCCGGCTCGGCATTCCACGTCCTCTTGCCCGCGCATCTGGTGAAGAAAGCGGGACCATCCCCGGCGCCGACGATCGCAGAAGGGCCTCTTACCGAATTCATCCCCCATGAGATGGAGCGTCGGGTCCTGATGCCGGTGGATTCGGCCCGGGACGACACGGAGGCCTTCCTCGAGAGTGTCTTCGGGATGCTGAGAGACCCGTGGCACGAGCCCGACCGCCCCGAGCCTGCAGTCCTTCAGGTACGTGAGCCGGGGGAGAGCTTCTCGATGACCGATGACGATGCCCCGAGCACCTCTGCCGCTGAGGCAGCGGTGGATATCCGATCGGCCTTGTCGACGTTCGACCGTGGTCGTCGAGCAGCCGAGATCGCAGCAGAGGCGGTTGAAGCCACGGCTTGAGCCCGACCACTCACGGTTTCGTTGTGTAGGTTGCTGGCACCAGAAATCGTGGCCCCGGTGAAAGGACTCTGATATGTGCTGTGTCGCGACGGTCATGGTCCTGCTCGGCCCTCGTCTGGGCATCATCGTCTGGGGTCTGGCTCAGCCGGCCCGTTGGGACCTGGCCTTCTCCACATTTGTGTGGCCGCTCCTCGGGTTCGTTTTCCTCCCATGGACCACCCTGATGTACGTGGCCGTCGCCCCCGGCGGGGTGACTGGATTCTTCGATTGGTTCGGGATCGTCCTCGCGGTCGTAGCCGACATCGCCTCCTACTCCGGCGGCGCCTATGGCAACCGTGACCGGATGAGGGGCTACACCACCCCCACGGCCCCACCGATGGCCAGGTAGTCGGACATCGCTCCACCTCGAGGGAGTCAAGAGGAATGGCAGCTCTTGATCCTGCCGGCCCCATGACCGACTGAGGTTTTGCGGGTAGTCGGCCTATACGGCCATATCGGCAGTCAGCACGGCTGCCAGGACCCCGGTCGCGCCAACGAGAACCCAAAGCGGATCGGTTTGGACCAACAGACCGATCAGCGCCAGGAATGGGACTCCGGCGAGTCGGTTGATGGCTATTGCCCGGTTCACCGCCTGTGGGGACTGACCTATGGAGGCGATCTGGATCACGGCCATGGATACGAGGGCAAGGGCGACACCTCCCACCAGTAGCCAGCGCTGGGCGGTGAGCATCGGCTCTTCGCCCGCACTGAGAATGGCTTGGTCGAGTGCGACGCCGACAATCGCCAGGGCAGCCGCCAACGGAAGATGGGTGTAGATCCAACCCGTTGGCCGCCAGGTCCTCTGTTCAACGCTTCGGCGCCTCACCACGCTGCCTTCGGCATTGTCGAAATAGAGCCACCAGAGGAGGGTCGCCAACAGCACGCCAAGGATCGCTGCGATCAGCGACGAGGTCGACCACCCGATGTGGCTGAGCCCGGACACGACTGCGGCGAGCGATTCGCCGAGCACCAGGATCACGAACAACCCGAATCGCTCGGGGAGGTGTGACTGGTCGAGGGGCACCGTCGCCTGCTGGCGTCTAACCACCCAGGGTGTGGCGAGATCGATGGCCAGAGCCAGTCCCCAGACGTAGAATCGGGCGGGATCCGGTACGAGAACCGATGCGGTCCACACCACGGCCGCCGACCCGAACCCGATCAGGTACCCGGTGACGAGATCGCGTGTCTCAGCGACGTGCCGGTACACCCTGTAGTAGAGGGCGAGAAGGACAAGACGGGCACTCGCATAGCCGGCAGCGAACACGGTTGTGGACGCAGAAGGGCCCTCGGCCAGTGACGCGGCCAAGACGAGGACCGCCACCATTTGTGCGGCCGACCACAACCGGTACACGAGATCGTCGGTGTCATAACGATCGGCATAAAAGGTGTTGCTTGCCCATAGCCACCAGAGCAGGGCGAAGTATCCGAAGAAGGACCACAGACCTGTCCACGACGTGTCGGCGAGGAGACGTCCTCCGAGGACTGCGATGGCCACCACAAAGGCGAGGTCGTAGAACAGCTCGAGCCAGGTAGCTGTTCGATGCCCGCCATCTCCCATCGTTTGAAGACGGGGCGGAGCAATCCTGGCCATCCTCGCCACCCGTGTCTCGCTCACTACGACTTGCCTCCCTCGGCCTTTCTTCCACAATCGACTCTGGACAATATCGGGCGGCGTCCGACTTCAGCGGGGGCGGGATCGCGGCTCTCTAGTCTCACTCAGATGAACGCCTCTCCTCAGCCCTATCTGCCGCGCATGGTGCGGAACTGGGACGAGGACGCTCCCGGTCAATTGCACCAGTGTCTCGAAGGGTCCATGGTCTTCGTTGACATCTCGGGGTTCACTGCGATGTCCGAGCGCCTGGCCAAGTATGGAAAGCTCGGGGCTGAGGAGCTCACCGCGGTGATCGCATCCACCTTCCATGAGCTGCTCGCTGCGGCCTACTCCTTTGGAGCCAGCCTCCTCAAATTCGGTGGGGACGCCTTGCTGCTCTTTTTCACCGGCGACCAGCACGTGCTTCGAAGCTGCGCCGCGGCCCGTGCCATGCAACAGCGATTGGACGAGGTGGGTGTTTGTGCCACGAGTGCCGGGCAGGTGACGCTGCGGATGTCGGTGGGGATTCACAGCGGGATGTTCGACTTCTTTCTCGTGGGCGGCTCCCATCGTGAGCTGATCGTGTCCGGCCCTGCCGCTACACGCACGGTCGAGATGGAGGCAGCAGCGCGAGCTGGTCAGGTCCTGCTCAGCCCAGCGACGGCTTCTGTGATTCCGGCGGCGAACAGGGGTCGGGCCTCAGGTCCCGGCGTCCTGCTCAGGGGGGAAATGGACGTGGAGAGCTCGGCGCGACGGCACGTCGAATCGCCGCCCGATCAGCTTGCTCAGTTCGTGCCGGTCGGTCTATGTCAGCTGCTGCTGAGTGGCGAGGTAGAGCCTGAACACCGTCCGGCGACGGTGGCCTTCCTCCAATATCACGGTGTAGACGACATCATCGAGGGCGACGGTGCCGATATGGCCGCCCAGAGGCTGGATTCCCTGATCCGGTCGGTCCAAGAGGCCGGCGACGCCCGTGGCATCACCTTCCTGGCGACTGATATCGCGACCAATGGGGGCAAGGTCATCCTCACTGCAGGTGTTCCCTCGACCACGGGCAACGACGAGGAGGAGATGCTGCTCGCCCTGCGTCGGGTGATATCGGGTGGACCCGCTCTGCCGATCTCGGTGGGCGTCACCTGGGGTCGTGTTTTCGCCGGGGAGGTGGGCACGCCCTACCGCCGCACTTACACCGTCATGGGTGACACGGTGAACCTGGCGGCTCGGCTCATGGCTCGGGCGCCGGCAGGTGAGCTGTACGCCTCTGCCGAGGTGATCTCAGGGTCACGCACCACGTTCGAAATGAGCCCCCTCGAGCCATTCATGGTCAAGGGCAAGAAACTCCCGATCAATGCGCTATCAGTTGGTGATCCGCAGGGGAGCAAGAGTCGGCGGGCAACCGGCGGGCTTCCACTCATCGGGCGTGACCAAGAGCTGGCAGTTCTCACCGGCGCCTGGGAGAAGGCTCGAGGCGGCAAGGGTCAGATGGTGGAACTGGCCGCCGACGCGGGCATGGGCAAGAGTCGCCTCGTCGAAGAGTTCCTGGTCACCACCCAACCGGATCGGGTCATCCACTCCGAATGCCGCCTCTACCAGGCGGCAACTCCGTACTTCCCATTCCGGGAACTGCTGGCCGAGGTCTGGGGACTCACGGATTTGGATCCCGAGGCTTCGGAGAAGGCGCTCGTCGAGCTCGTCGACGCCGTTGCGCCGGAGTTGGGGTCGTGGCTGTCCCTCATCGGACTGGCACTGGGTCTAGAGATCGCCGACTCGGAGGAGGTGTCGCAACTCGAGGATCAGTTCCGTCCAGTGCGTGCGATGGCTGCGATCGGTTCTTTGCTCGAGGCGACGGTGACGGACCCAGTTGTTTTCGTGGTGGACGACACGCATTGGATGGACGAGCCATCGAGGGACTTGCTGGCAAGCCTGGTCTCCGGTTTGGACCGCTATCCATGGATGTTCGTCCTGACCCGGTCACTCGGTGCGGAGGGCTTCCTGGCTCCGGATTCTCCGTCCGTGACCAGGGTCGAACTGCATCCCTTGGGGCTCGATGATGCAAGAAATCTCATCTTCAGCGCCACGGAGGAAGCACCGCTGCCCCCTCAGCAAGTGGACCTGCTGGCCCGGCAGGCGGATGGGAACCCACTCTTCTTGATCGAGTTGCTGCAAGCCCTGCGTCACAGCGGGTCGCTCGAGGAGATCCCGCAGTCCGTGGAGGCGATGATCGCGGCCCGCATCGACACCTTGCCTCTGTCTGATCGGACCCTCCTGCGACGTCTATCGGTCCTCGGCAACGGGTTCCAACAGGAGCAGGTGTCGGTTGTGCTCGGGATGGACGGGGAGAAACCGCAGGATGAAACTCGCTCGTTGGAGAGGCTCTCCGACTTCCTGACTGTGGACAAGTCGGGACGGGTCGATTTCCAGCATTCTTTGATCCGCGACGTGGCCTACGACGGACTTCCCTACAAGACCCGGGAACGGCTCCATGCCCAAGTGGGTGACGCGACCTTCGCCGCTTGTGGGGGGCGGCCCGAGGAGTTTGCTGAGATCCTCTCGTTGCACTACTTCTTTGCCAAACGTTGGAGCCGCACCTGGCGATTCTCTCGGATGGCGGGCGATCGAGCCCGTGAGATCTACGCCAATCACGAGGCGGCCTCCTTCTACGATCGGGCCCTCATCTCGGCCCGTCATCTCGACTGGGTCACACGGGCCGACCAAGCCGAAGTGCGCATCGCTCTGGCCGGGGTCCTCTACGAGGCCGGCTCCTTCGACGGGGCCATCGCGTCCCTGCGCGAAGCCACCAGGCTCATCGACGACGATCCGGTTGCCCGGGCCGATTTGCGTCTCTCATTGGCCCGTTGCTATCAGAAGATGGGGGCATTGTCGCGGGCGCTGCGCGAGACCGCCCTTGGACTGAAACAGGTTGAAGGGAGTGCCCTTCCCGAGGCTAGGAGAGCGACTGCTCGTCTCCGCGCCTTTCGGACCGGGGTCCTCTCCGATCAGTTCCGACCCAGGATGGCGCTCAAGGTGGGTCTGCAGGCTGTCGAGGAGGCGGAAGCGAGCGGGGAGATGGACGCGCTGGCACGGGCCTACACCAAGATCGACGAGGCCTACCAGATCCTCGGTCTTCGCGACCAGGCCGTCCACGAGGAGAGGGCCCTGGAGATCTTCGAGGAGCTCGGCGATCTGCCCGGACAACTGCTCCTTGCCATCAACTTAGGAGTTCAGGCGTACGCCGACGGGCGCTGGGAGGATGCCATCTCGATGTACTCCAAGGCGCAGGAAGTGGGCCGGCGCAGCGGGAACATCGTCGCCGAAGGTGCGGCGGCGGCCAACCTCGGCGAAGTTCTGATCAGCCGGGGACAGCTGGACGAGGCGGAGACTGTCCTGCAGGAGGCGAGACGGGTGCTGCGCGGACAGAAAGTGATCGCATTTGCGCTATTCGCCGAGACCCAACTGGCGCGGCTCATGATGGAGCGAGGCGAGAATCAGACGGCGGCGGACGCCCTGAATCAGGTCATCGACGAGGCCAACCGGATTGGACAGCACTTCTTTGCCGTCGATGCCGCGGTCCATCTCGCCGATGCGCTTACGCGGTCGGGAGACCCAGAGCGCGCTCTCGAGGTCGTCGATGTCGCCAAGGACCTGGCCGGTGAGGACGCCGCACTTTACGAAGTGCCCCTGGAACGATTGCGTGCCGGGGCCCTGATCGTTCTGGGCCGATCCGACGAGGCGATTCATCATGTGGAGCCGGCGTTGGTGAGCGCCCGTGAGCAACGCCTCGTCTACGAAGAAGCCCTCCTTCTGCTCGTCAAGGCAGAGATAGGACCCGAAGACGGTGAGGTTG
>JALDXP010000082.1:0-10599 GCA_032154885.1 Actinomycetota bacterium | reverse complement strand
CGACGAAGACGATCAGGTCGGTGTCCGCATCGACCTCATCGAGGTCGATGCCCTCGGTCTCCAGCCGAACGTTCGCCCCACTTTTTCGCAGAGCCGACTCGAGGTATTTCCCGGGATTCGAGTCGGTCTTGCGATAGCAGATGATCACTTTCCGACCATGGTGACGGTCGCGGGCCGGGGTATACGGCGTTCGGCGGTCATCTGGTGTCTGGAAGAGGCCAATACCAAGTACAGGTGCGGCTAGATCGGGGTGGTGCGGGGCGATGGAGATGAGATCGACCTCGGGCGGGCATTCCATATGAGGGGACCGGAACACCGTGCCACCCGTGGCCCGCGCGGCTGCTACCGCGGCTTCGACACCATTGGGATGGGTGGGTAGGAAGCATTCGGCGCCGGTGGCGACTGCAGCGTCGGCCAGCCTTCGCATGATCCCCGACTCTCGCCAGGACCTGGGCTGTGCCCTCCGTATCACGGAGCCGACGGGACCCAGCCCCATCGGTGAGTTGTTGGGAACAGTCGAGACGACGGGGCCGACAGGGGGCGCATTGTCGACTGCCACCACCGAGACGGCGTGTCCGGCAGCAATCAACGCCCTGTATATGGAGAGGGCGTTGCGGTCGTTGTGGAACCGGTTGCGTGCGACCAGGCAGAAATGCATCGGTTGGAAGATCGTATCGACTCGCTATGAGTTGATCAGGTCCATGGATCGCCGGATGAACCCTGCCATCTGACCCCGGGTTACCGAATCGACAGGGCAGAAGCGGTTGTTGTTCGGCGGGTTGCAGCCGAACGTGATGCCGGCTGCGGCCACACGGTTGATTGCCCCTTCGAATTCGGAAGCTTCGTCGTCACCGAAGAAATCCGTGCCGGTCCCAGTGAGGTCGAGGCCCCGAGACAGCATGGCGGCCATTTGCGCTCTCGGTATCTCCCGCTCACCGCAGTATCGGTTGGGGGCACATCCGGTGGTGATGCCGGCCGCGGCCATACGATTGGCAGCGTCTTCATAGAACGCTCCCTCGTCGTCGACGAAGTAATCGGTCGAGGTCTGCGGTGGATCGAGTACCCGAGTCAGGAACACCGCCATCTGACCCCGGGTCACGAGGTTCTCAGGGCAGTAGTGGATGTTCACGGGCGGATCACATCCTTGGGTGACACTGATCGCCGCCAGTTGGTCGATGGCGGCAAGGAACACCGAGTTGGAGGTATCGATGAACCTGCGGGTCAAGGTACGCCCCGCGTTTACCCGTCCGGTCTCGACCCGGGACCCGACGACGCCGGGCCTGTCGACGAACGCCTTGATCCTGGCCACCAGCTCCTGATGGGCGATTCCCGGGTCGGCTTCGAGGAGAAGGGCCGCCACTCCCGCCACCATCGGGGAGGAGAACGACGTTCCATCTGCGAACACATGCCCGCCCCCGGTGTCGGTCGTCAGAATCTCCACACCGGGAGCCGCCACATCGATGGTGGCGCGCCCGTAGTTGCTGAATCCGGCCAACCGATCGAATTGGTCGGTGGCGGCCACACCGATGACGTTGGAATAGGGCAGCCCGCCAGGAACGAGGATCTGCCCGGGTGGCAGGGCGTCCAGGTCGACGCCGGGCGAGGCGTTACCGGCAGCTGCGATCACTGTCACGCCGAAGGACCGGGCGTAGTGAACCGCCGCCCCCACCGGTCCTTCGTCAGAAAGGATGGCACCGATCGAGAGGTTGATGATCTGGGCGTGGTGGTCGACCGCCCACATGATGCCGTTGGCGACGTCGGCTGTGCTGCAGCTGCCGCCCGAGCAGGCTCTGACCGCCATGATCCGGGCGTCGGGTGCGACGCCCACCGTCCCGAGACCGTTCTCGGGGGCGGCGATCACGCCGGCGACCATGGTGCCGTGTGCGTCATCGGAGCTCATGCTGCCCGGGCTCGGATCGTCGTCACCGTCGACGAAATCGACGCCCTGGGCAAAGATGCGGCCAACCAGATCGGGATGATTCAGCTCGACCCCGGAGTCGATGACCGCGACCACGATTGGCAATCCCGTGGAGAGCCCCCAGGCGGTGGGCGTGTCGATGTCTGCATCCGCAATGCCGCCACTCTGGCCGACATTGTCATGGTGCCACTGTTCGGGGAATAGCGGCTCGTCAACGGGATCGAACTGTTCGAGAACCGCCTCCTCGAACACCGGCTCGCCTACCTCTTCCGACACCGCATCGAGGGTCTGCTCGACAGTCCCCACAAGCGGCACCTCGATGGTGACCCAGTGTTCCTCTGGACCGCCTGCAGCTTGCTCGAGGCCATTCGCCTCGTCCAGCGCTGGAAGGGAGCCCGCCGGTACCACGACCTGGACTGTGTCGGGGGGCTCGGGTGCAGCGGTAGCCGCGATCGCGAGCATCACTAGGAGGGCTGGCAGTGGGAACATTTGCCGGCCCATCTTCACAGACTCATTGGGGTAGGCAAGGTGATGGGTTACGGTGGTCCGGCTTGATGACGCAGATTGCAGTCTTCGCATTAGCGCTCGCGATGTTCCAAGTGGCCCCTCTCGCCCCGGGAGGGTCGTTCACCGACGACGACGGCCACGTTCTCGAGGGTGGTATCGAGGCGATCGCCGGCGAGAGCATCACCTTCGGCTGCAACCCACCATTCAACGATCGCTATTGCCCGGATCGGGTGCTCACGCGTGCCCAGATGGCTGCCATGGTCGCCCGCGCCGGCAACCTGCCCAATACCTCCATCGATGCGTTCGTCGACGACAACGGACACGTGCTCGAAGGAGCGATCAACCGGCTGGCGGCCGCTGGTATCGCCTTTGGGTGCAACCCGCCTGCCAACAACAGGTTCTGCCCCGATGACACCGTCACGCGGGCTCAGTCTGCCGGTTTCCTCGCTCGGGCACTGTCCATCCCGGCATCGAACATCGATCATTTCGTCGATGACCACGGTCATGTCCTGGAGGGCGCCATCAATCGAATCGCTGATCGCGGTATCACCCTCGGCTGCAATCCTCCGGCGAACAACCGGTTCTGCCCCAACGATGGAGTGACACGCGCCCAGGTGGCCGGGATGCTGACCAGGGCTCTTGGCCTAACCCCGATGAGGCCGCCAGCGCGCCCCGCCCTCGGCTGGAGCTTGGTGGTGGATGGGCTCGAGGCCCCGATCCAGGTTCTGGCTCCCCCGGGAGAGACTCGACTTCTGATCGCCGAACAGGGTGGGGTGGTCCGAATCGCGCAGGGCGGCGCATTGACAGGCGTTTTCCTCGACATCAGTGATGATGTCGTATTCAGCGGCGAGCGGGGTTTGCTCTCCATCGCCCTCCACCCGGACTACCCGGTCGACCGCCGGCTCTTCGCCTGGTACTCCGGTGATGTCCAGGCCGGTGGCAGCGGAGACCACACCACCTATCTCGTCGAATACGACATCGCGCCCAATCTGCAGACCGCATCGTCACCGCGGACGGTTCTCGCTGTCGATCAACCCGCCGGCAACCACAACGGTGGATTCGTCTCCTTCGGCCCCGATGGCTACCTGTATCTCTCGCTCGGTGACGGAGGTTTCGGGAACGACCCCGGGGGTCGGGCCCGAAACCTGAACACCCTTCTGGGCAAGATGATCCGAATCGATGTCGACGGGGCACAGCCCTACACCGTTCCGGCCGACAACCCGTTTGTGGGGAGGTCGGGGCGTGACGAGATCTGGGCGTTGGGCCTGCGCAACCCCTTCCGTTGGTCGATCGACGGTGCTGTGATCTACATCGGTGACGTTGGTCAAGGGGCTAGGGAGGAGATCGACGCTGTGTCTTTGACCCCGGTCGGCTACGACTTCGGTTGGTCGAGGTACGAAGGATCGGTTTGCAACCCGAATGACTCCGACGGCAGCTGCTCGCGGTCGGGTTTGACCTTCCCGGTGGCGGAATACGGGCGGTCGGTTGGTAGGACCGTGACCGGGGGAGTGGTGTACCACGGGCCAACCGTGCGCTCGCTCGATCGTTACTACGTCTACGCCGACTTCGGGAGCGGGATCGTCCGTGCCTTTCGCTATCTCAACGGTCACGCAGTCGAATCGCGTGATCTCACGGCCCGGCTCGGCAACAGTGGATTGGTGTCCTTCGAGATCGATAACGGCGGCGAGATGCTCGCCGTCGGATACCACGATGGCGCCGTTTACCGACTGACCGGGGGTTGAGATTCTCTACAGGGTGGCCGGAAACCGGCCGATTCACGCGGAGTGAGACTCAGAAGGACGATCTCCGTCTTTGTCGCGTCCCTGACGCTGCTGAGCCTCGCCGCGCCGGTCCTCGCCGCTGACGAGGAGTGGGAATTTCAGGGCGGTGGCTGGGGTCACGGGGTCGGCCTATCTCAGTTTGGTGCCCTCGGTCAGGCCCAGGACGGGCGTGACGCGACCCAGATCCTCCAGCACTACTACACCGGAACTTCGGTCGCATCTATGCCGAGCGACCACTGGACCAGACAGTCCAACGCGCTCTGGGTGGGTTTGATCGAGAACACCACCGCGGTGAATCTCACCGCCGTCGGCGGGGCTCTGTCGATCTGCCAGCCGGCGGGAACCTGTCCACCGGCCGGTGGGTTCGCCGATACCACGATCAACCCAGGCGAGTCCTGGCTGTTCGAGGTCAACCCCCAGAACCCCAACCAATGTCGTTTTCGCAAGAAGGACGTGGGCAACACCGGATGGAAGGCATGTAACGGCCGGATCACCGGTCTGAGCCCCTCTAGCCGGGTCTCGATCAACGGCACCCAGTATGCGCGAGGAGAGATTCGCTTCGTCGACTCGGCGGCCGGATTCCATGTCGTGGCCACTGTCGGACTGGAGGCCTATCTGCTTGGGCTGGCCGAGGTGCCCTCGTCGTGGCCGGCGGAGGCTCTCAAGGCTCAGGCCATCATCGGTCGCAGCTACGCCGTCGCCACGGCGGTCCTGCGCGGCGGAGGTGACGGTTCTGGCAAGGACCCGGACTGTGGGTGTCATCTGAGGGACACCACCGCCGATCAGGCCTACGTTGGATGGAGCAAGGAAAGCCCGGCCGCGGGCAACTTCGGCGCCCAGTGGGTGGCTGCCGTCCAGAGCACCGACCGGAGTGTCCTGATCCACCCCCAGTCCAACTATGCGTTGCGCATCGCCCGTGCCTTCTACTCCTCTTCGAACGGCGGTGCCAGCGAGGACGTCGAATTCGTCTGGGGTGGAACAGCCCTTCCCTGGCTGAGGTCGGTTGGTGACAAGTGGTCGGCGGATCCCGACGTCAACCCACTGGCCAGGTGGACGGTCGTCGTCCGGGCCCCCCGGATCGCAGACCATTTCAAATGGGACAGTGTGACCAACGTAAGTCAGGTCGCCGGCCCGCCTGGCGCCGTGATCGAGTTCACCGGGAAGAATGGCGGTTCCACGGTGACGGCCAAGCTGTGGGGGGAAAAGCTGAGGATCTTCCTGATCGACAACGCCTTCCGCCGGGATGGAGCCGAGGTGCGGGTCTCGCCCTATGTCAGCGGGATCGGTTACCGCGGCCCATTCCTCGATATCGCAGGCAACACGTTCGAGCCGGCCATCCTCTGGCTCGCCAAGCAGAAAATCACCCTCGGTTGCAACCCACCGTTGAACAGCAACTTCTGCCCGGACAAGGAAGTCACCAGGGGACAGATGGCCGTGTTCATCTCCAGGGCTCTGAATCTGCCGGCCCCTGCTTCGGATCATTTCACGGACGACGACGGGAAGTTCTACGAGGCCGCCGCCAACCAGCTCTACGAATACGGCATCACCTTCGGGTGTCGGGCCGATCGATTCTGTGGCGATCAGCCGATACCGAGGGGGCAGATGGCCGCCTTTCTGGCGAGGGCATATGGCCTGCCCGCTGCCTCGGGGGATCGATTCGTCGATGACTCACAGTCTGAGTTCCAGGGAGCGATCAACAAGATCGCGTCGGCTGGCATCACACTCGGGTGCAACCCACCGACGAACGACAGGTTCTGTCCCGGAGAAAGAGTCACGAGGGGACAGATGGCCGCATTCCTCAAGCGTGCGGCGGAGTGGGATTCCTGATCTTTCTCCCCCCGAAGGGGGGAGTACGGTGTCCCCCTCCGGCCCTGCGGGCCACCTCCCCCGTCGGGGGAGGAAACAGCCCGGAGGGGGGAAGTCCCTACCATCTCGTCCGTGACAGACAGAGCCGAGAGCTTCTCCAGAGATAAGTGGACCGCCGGCGTGATCGGGCTGGGTTATGTCGGCTTACCCCTTCTCGTCACTGTCGTCAGGTCTGGCCTGCATGCGATCGGATTCGATGTCTCATCTGAGCGGGTCGCCGACCTTTCGACAGGGCGGTCCCATGTCGACGACGTGTCCGACGAATCGTTGGCGACGGCGATCGCGGCCGGAGCCCGATTCTCCTCCGACCCCGCAATCCTGGCGGAGGCGGACGCCATTTTCATCTGTGTCCCGAGCCCATTGGGGCGCAATCGTCAGCCCGACCTCTCCTATATCGAAGCCGCCGCCGACACTGTCGCCCGGTTCGCTCGCCCGGGACAATTGATCAGCCTGGAGTCGACCACCTACCCGGGAACCACCGAGGACTTTCTGGTTCCTGCGGTGGCCGCCGCGGGGCTGACGCTCGATGAGGATGTCTGGGTGGCCTTCTCGCCGGAGCGGGTGTCTCCCGGCGACGAGATGAAGACGGCCGACATACCGAAAGTGGTGGGAGGAGTGACCGCGGCCTCCGGCGATGTGGCCGAGGCCGCGTACAGGCGACTCGTGCCGTCCATTCACCGAGTGAGCTCGGCGCGAGCTGCGGAGATGAGCAAGCTCCTCGAGAACACATACCGGGCGGTGAACATCGGGCTGATCAACGAGATTGCCCAGCTCTGTCACGAGCTTGGTATCGACGTGTGGGAGGTGGTCGATGCCGCCGCCACCAAGCCATTCGGTTTCCAAGCCTTCTATCCAGGCCCCGGGGTAGGTGGACACTGCATCCCGCTCGATCCGCAGTATCTCGCCTGGCGAGCCAGGGAGACCAATTTCACGACGCGCTTCATCGACATCGCGGAGCAGGTCAACTCGAGGATGCCTGTCTACAGCGCCGATCGCATAGCCGAGATCCTCAACCGGCGTGGCCTGCCTGTCCAGGGGACACAGGTGCTCGGGGTCGGTATCACCTACAAGCCGGACATCGCCGACGACCGGGAGTCCGCCTCACTCCACGTTCTCGATGTCCTCAAAGAGCGTGGCGCTCATGTTGCCGTCCTCGATCCGGTGATCGGTGCAACACGTATCGAGGCTCTCGGGTACGAGCCGGTCGGCTCCGACGACGACCTCAGTCGCTTCTCGATCGCCGCCGTGCTCACCGATCACTCGGATCTCGACTACAAGCGGCTCGCCGACCAAGTGCCTGCCGTGTTCGACGCCCGAGGTGTCTACCGCCGTCTGGGTATCACCGCCGAGAACGTCGAGGCCCTGTGAAGCCAGTCGTCCTGGTGTTGTCAACCGTGCACCGGCCGGACGACACCCGGATACGAGAGCGTCTGATCAGAACCCTGGCCCGTGACTTCGAGGTCGAGTACGCGACGAGACAACCGGGGCCTTCCGAGACGTCGGGCCTGCAATGGGTGGCGCTCCGTGGTGGCCGGGCGGAACGTTGGTTTCGTGGCCTCGGGCTCGTGATCCGTCGTGACTGGGACGTCCTGGTCCTCCACGACCCCGAGACGATCCCGATCGGCCTGCTGGCGCGGACGCTGAAGCGGCGTCCGGTGGTCTTCGACGTCCACGAGGACATACCGGCCACTGCGCTCACCCGTCCCTGGGTCCCCAACCCTCTTCGCAGGCCGCTGGCCATAGTCAGCAGATGGGCGCTAGGGCTGGCGGAGAGATTCCTCACTATCACACTGGCCGAGGCCGCGTACTCCCATCTCTTCTCCAGGGACCACGTTGTCTTCGCCAATTTCCCGGACACCTCCGCATATCCGGACCCCGTGCGGGAGCCCCGACAGGAGGCGATCCATGTCGGAGATGTCACCTTGATCCGGGGACTGGACGTAGCGATCGCGGGGGGCGCCCTGGCCGGAGTGCCATTGCGCTTGGTCGGGCCGGTAGACCCGGATACCCGAGCGGAGTTGTCGAATCTGGCCAGAGCAAAGGGAGCCGAGGTCGTCTTCGATGGTCCTCGCCCCAATCCGGAGGCGATGACTATCGCCGCGGGGGCCGCCGTTGCGATCGTGCCGTGGAAGAACCTGCCGAACTATCGGGACTCGGTGCCAACCAAGCTCTTCGAGTACCTGGCACTGGGGGTCCCCGTGGTCGCATCCGACCTTCCGGGGATCAGGGGCGCCGGAGTGGAGAAGTTCGCCGTCGTCCTGGTCGAGCCGCAGAACCCCGAAGCCCTGGCTGCCGGGATCGTCGAGGCGCTCGATGGAGGGCTGCGAGGGAAGGCCGCCGCCGACGTCGTGAGTGTGCGAGACGAATATCGGTGGCCCGATCGCGAGGTCAGCGCGTTCTACCTCGCCTTGGCCGGCCAAGGAGAAACCCGAGACCCCAACTCCAATGCATCGCTGCCAGGGCCAGAGGTATGAGAAAGGCGCCAGGACCGATGCTCCCGAGTCGGCTCAGGCCGAACAGCGCCAGAACGAGCAGGTAGGCCCCAACAACAAGCCAGGCCCACGGCCACCACAGGCCGGCGATGATCGCAAGGGCGAGCCCGAGAACGAGGAGGGGTGGCGCCAGCTGACGTGGCCGTAGGGACCCGGGATGACGACGTGCGAATTCCCTCTTCCAACGCCCGTAATCGAAGTACTGACGGGCGAGGCCGGCCAGCGATCCCCGCGGTCGATAAGCGACTTCCAGTCCGGGATCGAACCAGACCGTGCCACCCGAGTCCCTGATCCGCTGGTTCAGCTCGTAGTCCTGATTGCGGTCGAAACGCTCGTCGTAGCCTCCGAGGCGCTCCAGGGTCGTCTTCCGGAAAACGCCCAGATAGACGGTGTCGGCCGGGCCAGGTTTGCCGCCGATTCGGTACCGGGCGTCGCCGGCTCCAAGCCGGGAGGACATGGCGGCGGCGATCGCTTTCTCCCATGCCGTCCTGCCCACCGGCACTTGCATGCCGCCGACCACATCGGCGCCGGTATCCATCAGGACCTGTACAGCCCGGGCCAGATAGCCGGGAGGGATCACAGAATGGGCATCCACCCGGGCGATCACGTCAGCTGTGGTGTGGGTCAAGGCGAGATTGAGGCCGGTCGGTGTTCTTCCGCTTGGGTTGTCGACCACTACCGCGCCGCAGTTGCGGGCGGCATCGGCGGTTCCGCCGTCCGAAGCCGCCACCACTACCGATCCGAGGAGGGGATACGTCTGAGCTCGGACCGCCTCCAGTGCGGGCCGGATCGTGTCGCCGACGTCCTTGGCCGGCACGATCACGTCGACCGAGGGCTTGTCCATCACGCTTGAATTCTCACATGCTTTCCTTTTGGCCACCGGAAGCACTGCCCCTGTTGTGCACCGCGGCCAGGACAAGGAACACGACCGTGACCGCCAAGTAGTGGGCCAGGATCCGGTTGCCGGAATCGCCCGCCCCTACCCGCCATGCTCCTTCTCGTACGTAAGGGAGCGCCCAATAGAGCAAGGCGAAGCCAATGACCGGGATGGTCCAGAGACGGCCGTCCGGTATCGACTCGACAACCAGGGCGACCAGAAGCAGGGCGATCGCGGCGACCCATGTGAGCAACCAGAACCCGTCTCTCACCAGGTTGCGCACTGTTGACTCGATGGACGTCCCAAAGACAGCCGGGTCCGCGACTACGTAGACCAAGAGCAATAGGGCGAGTCCTGCAACCCCGGCCAGGTCCAGCCATCGGGCCCAGGGCCGGGCACGGTGTGCTCCACTCACGAGACAAAGGGCGACCGCGAGACCAATGGCGACGAGACTTCCGAAGACCGGTGCAGCTGGCGAGATCTCGTCGCCACCTGCCGCGTAGCTCCACAGCCCGAGCCCGTACCAAATGGCGCCGACAGCCAGAGTTGGGAGAGTCATGGCGAGTCTGACCGACATGTTCGCCCTGCTGGCCGCGACGGTCACCAGGAGGATGGCGACGACCAGTGGAGCCTCAGGTCGGAAGAGGAGGGTCACCGCCAGAGCGAGGCCGGACGGTACGGCCCACAAGGAAAGCCCTCGAGAGACGGCGAGCCACGTTCCGGCTACAGCGATCAACAGATACGAGGCCGTCTGAATATGTGTGTTGATGTAGAACGAGTCGTAGACGAGGCGATTGGACGACAGCAGAAACAGGGTGGCCGTCGCAACGAGAACCAGGCGGTTTCGCCGGGCCAATGTACCTCGGGTGAGGTCCACCGCCAGCCAGACGAAAAGACCCAGTCCGAACGCTCCGAACAAGGGGCCGAGTGACGCCAGGTAACGGCGGCCGACGAGATCGGACATGCTGTGCAGCGCCGGCAGCCCGATCTGGCGTGTCACCAGATCGACGGCGTTCATCTCGCGGAGTCCTTCGGTGAGCACGAGATGGTTGGACGCCAGGAGGTAGCGCAGCGAGTCCGGTGTCAATCTGGTGAGATGCAATTGCCTCGCTGCAACGGCTGTCAACGCGGCAACCCCGACCCCGATCAGTATCCACA
>JALDXP010000081.1:0-10655 GCA_032154885.1 Actinomycetota bacterium | reverse complement strand
GAGGACGCGGCGGGCCTGCTCGCCGAGCTGGAGCCCGAAGACGTCGCCGACATCCTGGAGCAAATCGCACCGGAGCTTGCAGCCGAACTCCTCGAAGACGTCCCAATCGGAGACCTGACAGCCGCCGTCAGCGAGATGACGGGCGAGGCCGCTGCCGACCTCCTGTACGAGCTCGACGACGACGTCAAGGAGAGCGTGCTCGCAATGCTCGACGACGAGTCCGAGCAGGAAATCCGCCGCCTGCTCGAGTACCCGTCCGACACGGCAGGCGGTCTCATGACCACCGAGATCGCCGCTCTGCCCCTCGGTCTGACGGCCGGCGAGGCAATCGAGAGGATCCGGCAGCTGCACGAACAGTACGAGGACTTCGCCTACGTATATGTGGTCGATGATGACCAGAAGCTGAGGGGCGTCATCTACTTCCGCGATCTGGTGTTCGCCCGCCCCGGGTCCAGCCTCGAAGAGGTGATGGTGCCCGACCCGGTGGCGGTCGAGGGGATGACCGACCGGGAAGAGGTGGCCGAGCTGGCACAAAGGTATCGCCTGTTCGGGATCCCGGTCGTCGATGAACAGGGACGACTCATCGGAGTGGTCACTACCGACGCCGTCATCGAGGCGGTCCAGGACGAGGCCACCGAGGATTTCGCCGCCGCGGTCGGTGCCGGTCTCGGTGAAACCGTCTACACCGACGTGACCAAGTCGTTCCGTTCCCGGGCGCCGTGGCTCCTCCTCAACCTGGTCCTGGCCACTGTCGTGGCTTGGGTCATCGAGCGTCAGACCAGCATCATCTCGACCGAGCCCGTCCTGGCCGCCCTCATGCCGATCGTGGCCACCCTTGGCGGCAACGGGGGGAATCAGAGCCTGGCAGTGATGATCCGTTCCCTGGCATCCGACGACGTGCCCCGGGCCCAGGTGACCTCCATCCTGCTACGACAGGCCGGGGTCGGGGTGCTCAACGGGGTGCTTCTCGCCGTCGCTGCTGCCGCCATGACCTACGTGTTGGTCGACTCAGGGGTGTTCGTGAGCAACTCGGACCCCCTCACCGTCGCCGAAGTCATCGCGATCGCATGCCTGGCCAATCTGCTCATCGCAACCCTGGCGGGATCGGCGATTCCCCTGATTTTGCGACGTCTCGGCCTCGACCCCGCCCTGGCCTCATCCATCCTCCTCACGATGATCACCGACGCGGTGGGCTTCGGCGGGTTCCTCCTGGTCGCCGCCGCCCTTCTCTGAACCTCAGGTTCCCCGTTTCACATACGGGCCGAGACGCCTCACGTTCGGGCTGCCTCGCCCCGGACACCTATGAACCTGAGGCAGTTAGACCCGGATTCGGGCCTCAGAACCTGAGGTTCGAGGGAGCGCTCCGGCGCCTAGCTGCCGATGACGAACTCGCCCGAATCGGCGAATGGCCCGCGGTAGACCACTGTGGTCCCGTTCTGGACGCTGGCGAAATGATGCTGGTCGATCAGTTGGGTTTCGCCCTCGGTGCGCTCAGCCTCGGGCTTGCGATAGGCATCGACCGCGCCGTTGTCGTCGAAGATCTCGGCGCCATAGGTGATCTCGCCACTGTCGACGAGGCCGACCACGAAGTTCTCGATGTCCACATCGGTGTATGCGCCGGGCGGGATCACGATGAAGAGCGTCTCCCCAGCCGGGTCCGACACCCGGGCCACAACCTCGTGACCGGCGACTTGCTGACCGACGAGTGTCGTCGACGTGGTGTCACCTCCCGTCGCCACTGTGGTCGTGGTCGCCTCCCCCCCAGCTCCTGTGGTCGGGCTGGAAACGAGAGAGGACGTCGTGCTGAGATCCGTGGTCTCGCCGTCGTCACAGGCCGCAAGGGCCAGGATCAGCAATCCGAACAGGCCGAGACGGAGCGTCTTGGAGGAGATCATGGCGTACAAACGTACCCGAGCCGCCCCTGGTTCCAAACCACGTCTCAGTCTGTAAGGTCATGTCCATGTACGGCAGACGGATGGCCGCTCTATTGCTCGCGTCTGCCCTGGTGTCAGGGCTCTACTTCGTGAGCACGCCGGCAAGCCCGGTCGCCGCCGCGGAGATGTGCCCTCCGGTGACGATGGACATCCTGTTCCCACCAACGACTCTGCCCCCACCGACGACGGTCCCGCCGGAGAC
The DNA here is from genome assembly GCA_032154885.1 of Actinomycetota bacterium. Classification (GTDB taxonomy): domain Bacteria; phylum Actinomycetota; class Acidimicrobiia; order Spongiisociales; family ZC4RG35; genus JARDZU01. The sequence continues at coordinate 8,519 of JALDXP010000081.1, read as the reverse complement.
CACGACAACGGCGCCGGGCACGACAGTCCCCTCGGAAACGACAACTACCGGCCCGGGCACGACTGCCCCATCGGAATCCACCACGACTGCGCCTGCATCACCTACAACAACGTCGACGACCACGACAACGGTTCCCGAGGAGACCACCAGCACGTCTGCCCCGGACGAGACCACCACGACCGCGCCCGCATCGACGACGACTACTGCACCTGGCTCCACTACGGCGCCGCCCACAACGGCCCCGCCGGAGAGCACGACCACAATCCCTCCCCCGCCCCCTTGCGAGCCGTTCGTCTACGACATGGGATGGCCCCTGGCCATGTCGGCTCCGATCGGCTCGCCATTCGGCGCCGACCGCGATGGCGGGGCCCGCAAACACATGGGCAACGACATAGCAGCTCCAAAGCTCACCCCGGTGCGGGCTGTCGCCGACGGGGTGATGGTCAGGGTTGCCCAGGAAGTGGGGACCGACGAATGTTGCTGGGCCATCGTCGAGCACACCGACGGCTGGCAGTCCTACTACATCCATCTCAACAACGATCAATACGACACCGACGACGGTCGAGGCTTCGGGGTGCGGACCGATCTCGTCGAGGGCTCGTCAGTGGCCCGAGGAGAAGTGATCGGATGGGTCGGAGATTCGGGCAACGCCGAGGGCACTGTGCCCCACCTCCACTTCGAACTGCGGAACCCGGAAGGCCTCGCCGTCGATCCACGTCCGAGCCTTCTTGCCGCAGAAGAGGCGGCGGTGCTAGCCGATCCCCAACCGTCCTGGCCATACGCCGATGACGACAGCAATCCTGCCGAGGCCATCGTCGCACTCCTGCTGACCCAGGGGCTCCTGCTCGATTGCGACGAGACGCGTGTCGATTTCTGCCCGGACCGAATCGCGGAGCCGGAACTGACCGCCGTCCTCGTCGAACACCTGGCCCGAAAGGCGCCTCCTGAGCTCGAAGGCCGGTATCTGCCGTTGACTGACACCTCGGCATGCCCTCCGCTCGACCCCTGTCTCTTCCTGGGGCTGACGGAGGCCGATGTCGCCCGTCTCGCCGTATGGGTCCGGATCGATGCCCTGGTATCGACTCTCCGACCGCGCTCGCAGACCGAGGGAGTTCCCGAGGTCTTCCTTCCCACCGCTGAGGAGGCCGAGGCCAAACTGCGGGAGATCGGCGCTCGCGCTGCATGCAACCCGAGCCTCGAAAACGACCGGGTCCTGACCAGGGCGGAGACCGTCGTTCGGCTCGTCTCGTGGATCCAAGGCAGGAACCCCGAGTCCTGCCCACCGCCCGTTCAGTAGAGCCGCTGGTAGAAGAGACGCGCCAGGTCGGCGGTGACGGGCCCTTCCCGGAAACCCCGCTTACCTATGGCGGACACAGGTTGGATCTCGCGAACCGTTGAAAGGGCTATCGCCTCCTGCGCCTGATCGAGACGGTCCAGATCCCACGTTCCCTCCACGACCTCGATCCCGAGCTCGGATGCCAATTGGAGCATCACCCGACGGGTGATCGAGTCGAGGATCCCCAGTTCGAGCCCGGGCGTCTCGATGACCCCATCGACCACCCAGGCGACGGAGAATGTCGGGCCTTCGAGCATCACGCCCTCGATGGTCGTCAGGAGGGCGTCACCGAATCCCTCGGCGACGGCGCGCCGCGTGGCCGCCATGTTGGGGGCATACGACAGGACCTTGGCGCCGGCGAGCTCCCACTCCGCGCCCGCGGTGTGCCATGGGGCGGGGACGGGAAGCAGTGTGGCCGGGCCGTCACTCTTGCCAAGCGCGTGGGCGAACACGATCACGATCGAGTCACCGGTGATCCCTGACATCGCCGGGCCCCTCGTCACAACCACCCGAACAAGGCAATCATCACATGATGCGGCCGCCTGCTCCACCCACCGCACCATTTCCTGACGGTCGGGCAGAGGGATCTCGAGAGCCTTCGCGCTCCGATCGAGGCGGTCGAGATGATCCTCCATGGCGAATGGCCGGCCCTCGTAGGACCTGATCACCTCGAAGCAACCATCGCCCCTGAGGACCGAAGAGTCGGTGACGGGAACAAAGCCGTCCGCCTCGACTCCGTTTATCAGCACTCTCAGCGTCATCGGCAACCCGTCACGGGGATGACGGCTTGTGTCTGTTGGTGATCGGCAGTCGACGGTCCTTGCCGAACGCCTTGACGGTGATCTTCACTCCGGGGGCGGCCTGCCGTCGCTTGTACTCGTTGCGATCGACCATCCCCGCCACCCGCGTCACCAGACCCGGGTCGAAGCCACGCCCAACGATCGCAGTCACGCCGAGGTCCGATTCGACGTAGAGCGAGAGGATCTCATCGAGGGTCTCGTAGGGTGGAAGACTGTCCGAATCCTTCTGATTCGGGCGCAATTCGGCTGACGGCGGCTTGTCGATCGTGTTCTGGGGGATCACGTCCCCGTCCTTGTTCCGCCAACGAGCCAGGTCGTAGACCAGGGTTTTGAATACGTCCTTCAGAACCGCGTAGCCCCCCACCATGTCTCCGTAGAGAGTGGCGTACCCGGCAGCCATCTCGGACTTGTTTCCGGTGGCCACCACCATCGGGCCGTGCTTGTTGGAGATCGCCATCAGCATCGCCCCCCTGGTGCGGGCCTGGAGGTTCTCCTCGCTCGTCCCGAACTCGGTGCCGGCGAAAACGGGGGCGAGAGCCTCGAGATACGCGCCGTAGACGTCGTCGATCGGGAGGAGGTCGAAGCGCATCCCCAGGTTCTCGGCCAGCTGTCTGGCATCGTCGATCGAATGTTGCGAGGAGAAGCGTGACGGCATGGCGACACCCCAAACGGAGCCAGCGCCCAGGGCGTCGGAGGCAATGACCGCAGTCAGAGCCGAATCGATGCCGCCGGACAGACCGATCACCACCTGCTCGAACCCGTTCTTCCTCACATAATCCCCCAGACCGGTCTCCAGGGCCCGATAGACCTCTTCGACGGGCTCCAGGTGGTCCGTCACCGAACCGACCACCGCTGCCTCCTCGGGCAGCGGCACGTCGACGACGAACATGTCCTCTTCGAACTGTGGAGAGCGGTGGACGATCGTGCCATCGGAACTCACCACCAAGGAGCAACCATCGAACACGAGCTCGTCCTGGCCCCCGATCAAGTTGAGGTAGACCACGGCCGCCCCGGATGCACGGGCGCGGTCGACGATCATCCCCTCACGCTCTCTGGCCTTGCCTTTGTGGAACGGCGAGGCGTTGATGTTGAGCAAGACCTTGGCGCCGGCCGCCGCCTGAGCACGTGGGGGGCCATCCGGGAGCCAAATGTCCTCACAGATCGACACCCCGACGCGGGTCCCGCCCAAGTCCCAAACCCGTGCCGGGTCGTGCCCGATGGCGAAATAGCGGTCCTCGTCGAAGACGCCATAGTTGGGAAGCAGCACCTTGTGATAAATGCCGACAATCTCCCCTTGGTGAAGGACGGCGGCCGCATTGGCCACGTGGCGATCCTCGGCGTCTACTGCTCCTCGTGACGGGCCATCCGATCGGTCGACGAAGCCAACAACCACTGCCGTCGACCCCGTTCGTGAAGCGAGACGATTCAGAGACTCGATACCCGCCGACACGAAGTCGTCGCGAAGCACCAGATCCTCGGGCGGGTATCCGTTGATGGCCAACTCAGGCAGGAGCAGCACTTCGGCACGCTCTGCTTCGGCCCAATCGATGGCCTCGGCAATACGTCGCTCGTTGCCCGGTATGTCGCCGACACACAGATTCAGTTGAGCCCCGGCGACTCGAAGTGGCATACCTCCACGATACGCCCCGGCATACGCTGTCGGACGTGACCGACAGACGGGCCGCGGCCGCTGTTCCCCCCGCAGATGCGGGGAGACTCGAGGTCCTGGTACCGGACCCGGACCGCAGATCTTCAATCGTCGACATGGTGGCGAGAGGAGGCGATCCAACCGGTGCTTGGCCGAGATTGATCTCGATGATCGAGGCAGACCCTGAGCTCGTCCTCGCCGGCCCCGCCCTGGAGCGTGCCTGCGCCATTGCGGGCGCCTCTCGCGCTTTGAGTCAAGCGATCGCCCGTCGACCCGGCTTGCTCATCGGGTCCGCCCCCGATGATTCGGTGCCGCTGCGCCTGAAGGCCGCTCTGGCCACCACTGCCGGGGACGACCTCGCCGGTGTCATCGACATGACGGTTGCGACCACTCGGTTCTCAGATGCCATCGACCATCTGGTGGAGGATGTCCAATCTCGGTCGACGGCAGCGATCGCGACGAAATACCCGTTGGTGGCCGACATCCCCTTCGCCGTCATCGCCATGGGGAAATGGGGAGCTCGAGAGCTGAACTACTCATCCGATGTCGACTTGCTCTTCGTCCACGACACGGCGGGTGATGACGAATCGGCGAGCCGGACCGCCGCCCTCGCCCTCGCCCTGGCCATCGTCGGCGCCCTATCCGCTCGAGGAATCGACGGTCCAGGGCTCCTCGTCGACACCGACCTGAGACCGGAGGGATCGATCGGGCCTCTCTCGCGAAGCCTCGACTCGTATGCCCAGTACTACGCCAGGTGGGGCGAACCTTGGGAGCTCCAGGCACTTCTCAAGGCGCGTCCGGTCTCCGGTGACCCCTCCCTCGGCGAACGGTTCGCCTCGATGGTCGAGGCCGTCATCTGGGAGCAGGGTCTCGACGTGGACTCCCTGCGCAGCATCCGGAAGCTGAAGGAGCAGGCGGAGGCAGGAGCGAGGCCATCCGACATCAAGCGGTCGCGGGGTGGTATCCGGGACGTCGAGTTCTCGGTTCAGCTCCTCCAGCTGGTGCATGGTCGACTCGCCCCGGAGCTGAGGAAGCCGGGCACACTCGAAGCCCTCCAGGCCCTGACCGACCTCGGATTCGTGGGTGAGGAGGATCGTTCTCGGCTCGACTCCGCCTACCGGTTCTGGCGGGATCTCGAACACCGGATACAGCTCTGGGACCTGCGACAGACCCACGAGATCCCGGATGACTCGGAGCGCAGGGAACAACTGGGCCGCGCACTTGGGATGGGGACCGAGCCTGCCCGCGAGCTCGACCAGCGGATCAGCGAGGTGAGATCGATCGTTCGCGACGTTCACGAGCGGCTCTACTTCAGACCGATCCTGGACGCTCTCGTCGGATCCCCGAGCGCTCGGCTTGGTATGGAACAGGCCGCTCTGCGGCTCGAAGCCCTCGGCTTCAACGACTTGACGGCGGCGAAGAGGGCACTCGAAGACCTGACGTCGGGTTTGAGCCGGCGGTCGCAGGCCATGCATCAGGTCCTCCCCCTCATGCTCGACTGGCTGTCGCTCACCCCCGATCCGGATCTCGGGCTGAAACAGCTCCGCACGGTCCTGGCAAATACTCCCGACCATGCTGCGCTGGTGACCTTGCTCCAGGTGAACCCGCTGGCCGGCGAGCGGCTGTGCCGTCTACTCGGAACAGGCCGTCTCATCGGCGACCTGATCGATCGCATCCCTGAGTTCGTCCCCCGTCTGGCAGACGAGCGCCTCCTGGCAGAGATCCGCGGCCGGGAGGAGGAGTCGAGCCGCCTGCTGGGCCTGCTCGACTCCCGGCCAGAGCCCGATGCCAAGGTGGGGACCATCCGTCGGATGGCTCGGCGGCGCAAGCTCCGCACGGCGGCACGGGACATCCTCGGGCTCGCGGACACCGTAACCACCCTCAGCTCCCTGACCGACAGCGCCGACGTGGCGGTGGGGGGAGGGCTCCACATCGTCACCCGGGGCGACCCGACCGGTCTATGCGTCGTCGCAATGGGCAAGTGGGGAGGCGGCGAGCTGTCCTATGGATCCGACCTCGATCTGATGTACGTGATCGCCGAGGAATCCGGGCGCGACGATGCTTTCCGCGTGGCCACCGAGCTGTCAAAGGTGCTCTCCGAGACGAGCCGTCATGGGGAGGCCTACCGGCTCGATGCAGAGCTCAGGCCCGAGGGCCGGAAAGGGCCGATGGCGAGGTCGCTCGAGAGCTACCGACGCTACTACGAGGAGTGGGCCGAGCCCTGGGAGATGCTCGCCCTCGTCAAGGGGAGGGTGGCGGCCGGTGATCCATCCCTCGCAAGCCAGTGGTCCGACGTCGTGGGAGGCTTCCTGTGGAGGGACACCTTGCCCGCCGACTTCCTGCGATCCATCCGGGAGATCAAGGCGAGGGTGGAGAAGGAGCGGATCCCGGCGGGTGAGGACCCCGACTACCACCTCAAGCTGGGCCGGGGGAGCATCAGCGACATCGAGTTCCTCACTCAGCTCCTTCAGTTGCGCCACGGCGGCAGGATCCCCGAGCTTCGAGGCCCCGGCACATTGGATGCGTTGCAGGTCCTGGTCGGGCACGAACTGCTCGAGGACGACGAGGAACGCGCCCTGACAGAGTCGTACCTCTTCTGCACACGGGCCCGGCTCCGTCTCCATCTCCAGATGGGTCGGGCCGCCGACTCGCTGCCCACCTCACCGCAGGAGCTGGGAAGTCTCGCCGCTTCGCTCGGGTTCGACCGGGCCTCCGAGCTCAGAGATGAGTACCGCCGGGTCACCAGGAGGGCCCGTCGTGTCTTCGAGACCCGCTTCTACGAATGATCAACCTCGAATTTGAGACCCAAACACGTCACATTTGGGACTGTGGCTCCCAATTTGGGATGGGTTAGCCTCATCAGATGATCAGCCCCGATCAGCTCGAGGCGCTGGTGGAGGGCATCATCCCCCAGGCGGTCGAGCTTCGACGACTTCTCCATCGCCACCCTGAGCCTGCCAACGAGGAACATCAGACAACTGCCCTGATCGCCGCCTCTCTCGATGAGAACGGGATCGTCTTCCACGACCGACGACCGCAGACTGGTCTCTGGGTGGACGTTGGCCCCGAGCCCCGGATCGGCTTCAGGGCCGACCTCGACGCCTTGCCCATCCACGAGCCGGAGGGGAATGCCCCGCGTTCGCAGAACCCGGGATGGATGCACGCCTGTGGGCACGACGGGCACGCTGCTATCGCCTTCGGCATCGCCGTTGCCCTCCGCCAGCTCGATCTCCCGGTCGGAGTGAGACTTCTGTTCCAGCCCGCCGAGGAGGCGTTCCCTGGTGGTGCATCTCAATTCGTCGAGGAAGGGCTGGTGGACGGTCTCAAGGGTCTCCTGGCCTTTCATGTGGACCCGTCGCTGCAGACGGGCTTGGTAGGGAGCCGGGTGGGGCCCATCACCGCCAGCGCCGACAAGTTCACCATCGTGCTGGAGGGACCTGGGGGACACACTGCCCGTCCCCACCAGACAGTCGACCTGATCGCCGATGCCGCCCGCCTGGTACACGAGCTCCCCGGAGTGCTGCGGCGAACGGTCGACGCCCGAAGCACGTTGACCGTGGCATTTGGCTCGATCCAAGGTGGCACAACCTCGAACGTGATACCGACCCGCGTCGAGTTGCAGGGCACCGCCCGCACGTTGGATCGCAGCCTGTGGGACGTGCTCCCCGGGCTCATGGACAAGGCGATCGGCAGTCTCATGGCCTGGTCGGGAGCGGGCTACACCCTGGACTACGTGCAGGCGATCCCCCCGGTCGTAAACGATCATGCCGTCGTCCGGGCGGCTACTTCCGGCATCTCCCAGCTCGTTGGTTCGGAGACGGTGGTCCCCACCGAGCCATCGATGGGTGGTGAGGACTTCGCCAACTATCTCTCGGTAGCGCCCGGGGCGTTGCTCCGGCTCGGATCGTCAGGGAAGGGCCACGATCTCCATTCCCCCGGCTTCGTGCTGGACGAGGCAACCGTCGGATTCGGGATCAGGGCCGGCCTTGGCGCTGTGATCGGGCTAGCCGAGGGGGTCTGACCAGGAGGCGGCCGACGAGCGGTTGGTACCATCCGACTCGTGGCGACCGACCGAGAGGCTCGTAGAGAGGAGACACCCTACGAGCCCCACATCGGCGAGACCCGCCAGTATTGGCGGGACATCATCCTCGGGTTGAACGACGGTCTCGTCTCGATCTTCCTCCTCGTCGTCGGCGTCGTCAGTGGTGGGCTCGATACCGACCAGGTACTGCTCACCGCCCTCGCCGGGGCCTTGGCCGGAGCGGTATCGATGGCGGCGGGTGAATATCTGGCCACGAAATCACAGGATCAGGTGCTCGAGGCGGAGCTTCGGCTCGAGAAGGTGCACATCCGCGACCATCGCCAGCAGGAACTGGACCAGCTGACCGAGATGTTCGGTGACATGGGTCTGCGTCAAGAGGACGTCGAAATGGTGGTGGCCGCTTTCGACCGCTCTGATGACGCCATTCTGAACGCGATGAAGGCCCTCGAATTCGGCTTCGTCGAATCGGAGCGTCGGTCGCCTTATCGGGCCATGCTCGCCTCGGGTGTCCTTTTTCTGGTGGGATCTCTGCCCGTCGTCATTCCCTTCTTCATCTTCGACTCGGCCAGCGTGGCGCTGGCGTGGGCGACGGTCCTCGCCCTCACTGGCCTCTTCATCGTCGGCGTGATCAAGGCGAGGGTGGCGAAGCACAACTGGCTGACTTCGGGTTTCGAGAACATGGCCATTGCCGGG
>JALDXP010000080.1:0-10680 GCA_032154885.1 Actinomycetota bacterium | reverse complement strand
TATTCGAGGTCGGGCAGTGGGCCACTCCTGTCCCGGAATGACCCATCCGTCTCACCTCGTCGTCGGCCACGTGAACGGCATGGGCATACCAGACATCGGGACCGGCCCAACCGAGGTCCTCCATGTACTCCACCGGACGGCGACCGAAGCGGCCAAGGCAGAAGTCCTCCTCATCCGCCGTCTCTGCGAGATGGGTGTGCATGCCAACCTCCAGGTCGCGGGCCAATTCGGCTGTTTCCTCCATCAATTCCGTGGTCACGCTGAACGGGGAGCACGGGGCAAGGACGACCTGCGTCATCGACCCGGGGGACGGGTCGTGGAAGAGCTCGACCACCCGCCGGGAGTCCTCGAGGATCACATCGTTCGTCTCGACCACTGAATCCGGCGGCAGCCCGCCCTCCGACCGGCCGAGGCTCATCGATCCGCGCGAGACATGAAATCGAACACCAACCGGGGCGGCGCCTTCGATCTGATCGTCGACCCGCGAGCCGTTTGGCCACAGATAGTGATGATCGAAAGCGGTAGTGCACCCGCTCAAGGCGAGCTCGGCGAGGCCGAGACGGGTGGAGACTCGCACATGATCCGGCGTCATCCCCGCCCAGATCGGATAGAGGGTGAGAAGCCAATCGAACAGCCCCGCGTCCTGGGCACCCGGCACTACCCGCGTGAGCGTCTGATAGAGGTGATGGTGGGTGTTGACCAATCCGGGGAGGACGACATGGCCGCTGAGGTCGACGACCTCGTCGGCCTCTCCGGGCAGCTCGGCCGTTGGAGCCACCTGCTCAATCCAGCCGTCTCGCGCGAACAGACCCCCGTCCTCGATCTCCTCGCCGCCCATGGTCACCAGCACTTCGGAATGACGGACGAGCAAGGTTCCCATCGGCACCAAAGCTAACTGCTGTCTTAGAGTCGCCCGCCATGACTTTGCGCGATGACTCGATGACTCGCTGGGGCGAGCGTCTCGGGGCGGTGGCTACCCGTCTCGGCACCGACTTCCCCGGCGAGAGCCCCGAACGCCAGCCGGTGCACACCGTGTACGGCGGCGCCCATCTCTTCTCGGCCAACACAGCGGAACGGTTGGGCGAGTTGTCCTTGGCCGCTCTCGATCGCTGGGCTCCCGCCCCTCAGGACCTGGCTTCGATTCTCGACCTCCCCGATTCACTGGCCGGGCCAGTCCATGGTCTCGTGGCCGAGAAGCTAAGTAGGGAGCCGGTGGAGGACTTCCGCATCGATTTCGAGGATGGATACGGGCATCGTCCCGACGATGAGGAGGACGGTCACGCCCGATCGGCCGCCGCCGAGGTAGCTGCCGGCATGACGGCCGGGACGCTCCCTCCCTTCACCGGGATCCGGATCAAGTCACTCTCCGGTGAGCTGCACCGGCGCTCCTTGCGGACCTTGGACCTGTTTGTCACCACGGCCGTGGAGAAGGGGGGGCATCTTCCACCCGGCTTCACCGTGACCCTCCCCAAGATCCAGGACGTCGAGCAGGTACTGGTGCTCGGGGAGGCCCTGGCCGAGCTAGAGCAAGGCCTCGGCATCGATCCGATCCCGGTGGAGCTCATGGTGGAGACCCCGCAGACAGTCATCGACCGGGACGGGACCTCAGGGGTTCGCAAGTTCGTCGACGCCGGGCAGGGCCGTGTCCGTGGCGCCCATTTCGGGACCTACGACTACACGGCATCGCTCACCATCACTGCCGCCTATCAGACGATGACGCATCCTGCCTGTGATTTCGCCCGACACGCCTTGCAGGTGAGCCTGGCCGGGACCGGGGTTTGGATCTCCGACGGGGCAACAAATGTGATGCCGGTGCCAACGTATCGTGGCGAGGAGTTGACCTCGGGCCAGGAAGAGGAGAACCGCAGGACCGTGCACGATGCGATGCGCCTCCATTACGACCACATCAGACATTCGCTGACCCACGCCTACTACCAGGGGTGGGACCTCCATCCCGCCCAGTTCCCCACTCGCTATGCCGCGGTCTACGCCTTCTTCCTCGAGGGGCTGGACCAGGCCGGCGAGCGGCTCTCCAACTTCGTCGAGTCGGCGGCCAAGGCCACCCTCGTCGGTGAGGTGTTCGACGACGCCGCCACCGGCCAGGGTCTCCTCAACTTCTTCCTACGAGCGATCAACTGTGGTGCCATCGACGAGACGGAGGCCACCACGCGCACCGGCCTCACCCTGGACGAGATCCAGACCCGCTCCTTCCTCGCCATCCTGGAGGGGCGGACCGGCGGCTGACATTCGTTTTGGCGCGCCGATCCCGGCCTATGGGCCGGGATCGGCGCGCCAGAACGGTTCTGGTCAGCGGGTGACGGTGAACCCGATATCCCCGTAGGGCTCCGAGACGGGTTGGAAGACGATGCCTTGGTCCTCCATCCCAAACCGAGTCAGGTCATAGTTCAGATGATGTTGGTTGGGGAGGCGGAACTCGACCTCCTCGATCTCGGGAACCGCCCGCAACAGCGCCTCGGCCATCAACCACCCCTGGTGCTGAACCGACTGCGACGTTTCGGCGAAGAAGCTCTCGACCATGGCTCCTCGGGCCGTGTCCCAGACAGCGGTGGTGTCGGCCGGGGTGGCCGAGTAGCGCCACACCGCCTTGACCGAGGTGGCGAGTATCCGCTCGTCGGTCTCGGGCAGCAGGGTGAACTCGTCACGGGGAAACCCGGAGAAGGCCGACCCGGTGGTCTTGAGGACGATCAACCCATCCACACCGGCCCACACCCCCGAGCCTATGCCTCCGGCCACTCGCGCCAGCCGGCGTTCCGTCGACCCACCGACGAATCCAGAGCGTCCCTTCCGGTCCCAGATGCGCGAGGACACCGAGACATCGGCAGCGCTGATGCCGTCACGCTCGAAGAAACGGTCACAGAGGACGGCGGCGAACGCCTCCAGATCTCGAGTGAGGTGCTCCTGAGCCAGACCGTAGACCGTGTTCTTCATGGTGTCGGTGGGCAGAACGCCACTGTTGTCACCCCGCACGTGGGCCGCTTCGACGTCGCCCTGGAGTAGCACCTGAACCGTCAGATCCAGGAAATCATCACCGGATTCGGTTCGGAGGATCTTTGACACCCGAACATCGGACTTGCCCCACCGGTTCTCGCCGAGCCGAGCCATCAGCTACCCCGGTAGGTCGTGTACCCGTAGCTGCTGAGCAGAAGCGGGACGTGATAGTGGTCCCGGGCATCGTCGAGGTCGACGATGACGTGCACTTCGGGGAAGAACGGATTGCCGGCATCGCCCGTGGCGAAAACGAGACGGTATATGCCGGAGCCCAAAGCGACCCCGAGAGTGGCCACGCGCCCATCGTCGTCTGTCGTTCCCTCTCCGACGTGCTGCCAGCCACCGTCCGATGAGCGCTCCAGCGTCACTCTCACCCCGGATGCGGGCTGACCGGACTCGGTGTCGAGAATGTGTGTGCTGATCCCGGTCATCGGGCATTTCCAATGCAGAGCATGTGACGCAGTCTGGTCTCCGTGATCGCCTGTTGCTCCACGGCTGCGTTGACGACCTCTTCGTCTCGCGTGTTGCTGAGACGGCTGCGGGCGATGTCGAGCATCTCCTGAGCGTTTTTCCCTGAGGCATAGACGATGTAAGTGAAACCGTGTGTTGATTCGTACTCGTTGTTGGCCTCCGCCAACGCGGTCAGCAACGACGCCTCCGCATCGGCGGTGCCACTCTGTTCGCGATTGGCCTGCTGGTCACCCTTCTCGCCGATTCGGGGATGACCGGCAAAGGCCTCGAGCCAGTCGCTCTCGCCCAAGGCATCGAAGGCGCCTCCCGCCGCAGCCAGCACGGCATCGCCATCGGCGAATGGCCGGTTCGCTGTCATCCGGTCGACCCAGCTCGGCGAAGCGCAAGCGGAGTGAAAGAAGCGGCGCGCCTCCTCGTCGAACAGTGCGTTCAGGTAAATGATGCGTAGCCGCTCTGCTCCATCAGGGTTGGGTCGGCCCCGGACACGGAGACGTGCCACGCCGCCGTCGGGATGGATGTCGAGACGTACGAAGCCGGCTTGAGCAGAGCGATCGAGTGTCACGAGATTGACCGCGTCCGGCTTCACCTCGGCCCGGTCGACCACCTCGTCCCAAGTTTGGCTGTCATTCGAGACCTGAACCGAGACCCAGCCTGGTGCATTTCCCTTGAAATGCCGGGTGTCGACCTCGATGGAGTCCACTGCTCCGGGCAATCCGAGGCGGAAGACCGCCCAGTCGTTGCCCGGCCCGCGTCGTCGCTTGGTCTCCCAGCCGTCCCACATCCCAGCCGGCTCGGTAGGCCGGAGGAGATTGGAGGGAGGTGAGTAATGGACATCGGAGGCATCGAGAGCCTCGCCGCCGACGACGGACGAAGCCAGGTCGATTCCTTGGTCATCGAGGCACACCTCATGACGGGCAGGTATCGGGTCGCCGTCCAGCCGCAGCCGCGCCACACCACCGTCGGGGAAGATGTTGAGACGAACATGGGTGACCCGATGCGGGTCGTCGACCTCGAAACTCGCGGTGGTGTCACCGGAGAGGGAGGTGCGGGGGATGATCTCGACCCATTCGGCCGCCTCGAGTCGCTCGTCCCCACCCACACCACAGGCCTCCAACGAGAAGGCTTCCGGATAATTGCCGGTGAAATGGGACGTGTCGACCGTCACCGACCGGACCCGACCCGCCACTCCGAGGGCGAGAACACACCAATCGTGGCCCGGCTCACGACGCCTCCGGGTCTCCCATCCGTCCATCCATTTTCCTCGTTCGGTGTAGAGGTCCTCTCTCCACACCGGGCCTGCCGATTGCAACAGGTTGTGCGCCTCGGCGAAGAACTCGTCGTTACAGGCAACCACCCGCCCACCAACCGCCTCAGATATCAGATCGGTCATTGCGCCTCAACATCCTGCCACTAATGGGGCCGAGACTCGTCCCGTCGAAGACGGTGACACCTCCGAGGATGGTCGTCACCACCGAACCACGAAGAGACATGCCTTCGTAAGGAGTAATGGGGTGACGGTGTTCTAAGTCACCCCCGCGGACGCGGGTGACGCCGTCAGGATCCCAGACCACGAAGTCGGCATCCATCCCGACCTCGATCGAGCCCTTGCGATCGTCGAGCCCGGCGAGGCGCGCCGGCTCGAAGGCCAGCCATCGTGTCAGCTGCGGCAGCTCGACCTCACGATCCACCGCCCCCGTCCAGGTTGCGGGCAAGCGCAGCTGTAGCGAGCCGATCCCTCCCCAGGCCTCACCGAAGTCCCCTTCTTCGAGACGCTTGATCTCTGCCGGGGCCGGCGAGTGATCGGAGACGATCATGTGCAGGCTTCCGTCCATGAGACCATCCCATAGGGCGGCGCGGTGCTCGGAGGCCCGAATCGGGGGCGCGCATTTGAACGAGGTGGCGCCCACGCCAATCTCTTCGGCGCAAAAGGTCAGATAGTGCGGACACGTCTCTCCGGTGAGCGAAGCCGGCCCGTCGGCCACTGCTCTCATCGCCTCGGCCGACGACACATGGAGCACATGAACCCGGGCCCCGGTGGCCCGGGCCAGGTCTGCGAGAGTGGTGACCGCTGCAGCCTCGCCGTCGGCGGGACGAGTCTCCAGATACGACCGATAATCGGTCGGATCGCCCAACAATCGAAAGATCTGGGCCGGGTCCTCGGCGTGCACGAGTGAGGGGACCTCGAGCTCCCGCATCAAGGGCAGGGCCGAAGCGAGCTCCGAGGGGCTGACCGGCGGAAACTCCTCGACACCCGAGTCGACCAGGAACGACTTGAAGCCACAAACGCCTTCCGCCACCAGAGGGCCGATCTGGTCCTCGGATCCCGGGATGAGGCCACCCCAAAACGCCACGTCGGCACTCAGCTTCCCCTCGGCCGCGGCCCGCTTCTTTGACAAAGCTCGGACGTCGATAGTCGGCGGAATCGAATTGAGCGGCATGTCGACGATCGTGGTCGTCCCTCCGGCGACTGCGGCTCTTGTCGCGGTCCTGAACCCCTCCCATTCCGACCTACCCGGCTCGTTGACATGCACGTGAGAATCGACCAGTCCGGGCATCACGACCAGGTCGCCGAAGTCGACTTCGGCCCTGCCCTCACCGATGTCGACGATCACACCCTGGTCGATCCGTATCGATGCCGGGCGCACCTCCTCGCCCAAGACCACCCGGGTGCTGCCGACGACTGACATCCGGGGGTGAAAGTTACCGGTGCAGCGTCCCTCTCTTGCCGTCCCGAGGAACCACGTGGTATGTAGCGTGATCGCCGTCGCCTAGCCCAAAGGAGTCACCATGGAGTCGGTGAGTAGCAGCCCGCCGGATCGAACGATCAACTACGCCTTCATTCTGGGCGGTGTCACCGCCCTGATCTTCGGGATCATCCTCCTCGTCCGTCAGGAAGAGGCATTGGCCTTGCTCATGGTTGTCCTCGGCTTGTGGTGGCTCATCCAGGGCGCCTTCATGATCTTCGCCGTCTTTGTCGACCGGACCGACATGTGGTGGAAGCTGATAATCGGCCTCTTGGGCGTGGTCGCCGGCTTCCTCGTGCTGACCAACCCCGGTGAGGCTGCCGATGTGTTCCAGGGAGTGATCGGCGTCGTTCTCGGAATCATCGGAATCGTCGTCGGCGTCACCGCCATCATCGGCTCCTTCCGAGGAGGTGGTGTCGGTGCCTTCGTGTTCGGGGCTGTCAGTGTCCTGATCGGCCTCCTCATCCTGTTCAACGCCCAGTTCTCCACAGAGCTCCTGATAACCCTGTTCGCCGTCCTACTGCTCATCGACGGTGTGGCCGGCATCTATCTGGGCATCAAGAACCGGTGAGAGCGCGCGGGGAGGGGTGTCCTCCTCCCCGCTACCCGCGTTGCTCCCCCCTTTTTGGGGGGAGAAATACCCGGTAGCATCCCCCGATGTCCGATTTCCTGAGCAGACACAACGACGTTCTCGCCCCCGTGCTCGCCTTCGACACGGATATCCACGCCGCCAAGGCCGAGGGGATCTGGATCACCGACGTCGACGGCAGACGCTGGGCCGACTTCGCCTGTGGAACCGCTGTTACCAACCTGGGTCACAACCACCCGGCCGTTCTCGAGGCGGCACATCGTCAACTGGACTCCCTGGTCCACTCGGGCTGCATCGTCCGCTATGACTCCATCGTCGAGGCCGCCGAGCGTTTGCAAGCGATAACCCCGCCCGGAATCGAGAAGTTCAGTTTCGCCAACTCCGGCGCAGAGGCGGTCGAGGCGGCTGTGAAGCTGGCCAAGCACACCACGGGCAGACAGGGAGTCATCGTTTTCCGTGGTGCGTTCCACGGCCGCACCATGGGGTCGGTCACGTACACGACGTCGAATGCGAAATACCGGGACGGATATCACCCGGTCCTCGGCTCGGTGTTCGTGACCCCCTACCCCCACCCCTACCGATGGGGCATGACCGACGACGAGGCGACAGATCTCTCCCTGAACGAGCTGCGAATGATGTTCAAGCACGTAGTGACGCCGAAGAACATCGCCTGCTTTCTCATCGAGCCGGTCCAAGGCGAGGGTGGCTACTACCCGGCCCCGGCTCGCTTCCTCGATGCTCTGCGGGAGATGGCCGACGAGCACGGGATCAAGCTGCTCTACGACGAAGTGCAGTCCGGTTTCGGACGGACGGCCGAGTGGTTTGCCTCAGATCACTACGACGCCAAGCCCGACATCATGGCGATGGGCAAAGGGATAGCCAACGGCCTTCCCCTCTCGGCATTCGGCTCCTCACGGGAAACCATCGATTCCTGGCCCCGTGGCGCCCATGGCACCACATACGGTGGGAACCCGGTCTCGACTGCGGCGTCGGTGGCGGTCATCGACACTATGGAAGGCTTGCTCCCACACGCCCGGGAGCTGTCGAAGCGCGCCTTCGAGCGATTCAACGAGATGGCAGACAGTCACCCCACAATCGGGGATGTGCGCGGCCTCGGCCTCATGATCGGCGTCGAGCTGGTGACCGACCGCGAGAGCCGCACCCCGGACGCCGAAGCCTTCAACCACGTCGAGAAGCACGCTTTCGACCGCGAGCTCGTCATCATCAACTGTGGTCCGGATGCCAACGTGATTCGCTTCATCCCGCCCCTGATCACAACCCGGGAAGAGCTCGATTGGGCGCTCGACCTGGTCGACGAGGGCCTGTTCAGCTGGGAGGGCCAGGACAGCTGAACCGCACCCGGCTGCTCCTGATCGCAGCCGTCATCGGCGTGACGGGCCTGGTGTTGCTGTTGCTCCAACCCGAATCAGGGCCAACTCCAACAACGTCGGCTGCCGCCATCACGACGACACTGGCGTCAACATCCACGTTGTCGACGACCATCACCACGACCTCGACGCCCACGACGAGACCGACACCGACCACGACCACAGCGCCCCCGACCACGACTCTCTCATCACCCGTCTTCCAATCTTCCATCGGCTCGGTCGGCGCGTCCGACCTCCCCTCGTCGTGGCACGATGGCTGCCCGCTGGATGTGGGATCTCTCCGTGCCGTGGACGTCTCGCATGTCGGGTACGACGGCGACGTGCACACCGGGAGGCTGATCGTCGCGGGCGAGGTGGCATCAGACATCGTCGAAATCATGTCCCGGTTGTTCGAGGCGCGCTTCCCCATCGAGCGGATGGAACCTGTCGATGTCTACGACGGCGACGACGATCTGAGCATGGCGGCCAACAACACGAGCGCGTTCAATTGTCGAGCGGTGACCGGCGGGTCGTCATGGTCCGAGCACTCCTATGGGAGCGCTATCGACGTGAATCCCCTGGTGAATCCGTATGTGACCGGGGCGACGGTCCTTCCTCCCGAAGGCGCCGCCTACGCAGATCGCGATCTCGATGCGCCGGGCATGATCCACGATGGCGATGTTGTGGTGGAAGCCTTCGCCGCACACGGGTGGATCTGGGGCGGGACCTGGTCCTCACCCAAGGACTACCAGCATTTCTCCACTTCAGGCCGCTGATCCGGCCTTGGTGAAGAACTCGAGAGCGGTCTTGGTCTTGGTCTGCTGCTCGCCCGAGATGTCGATGTCCTTCGATTCCAGAAATGCCCGCCATTCCAACGCTGCCTGGAATGCCTCCGCCGGCTTGGCCTTGGTCGAGAGCTCTATCACCTGCGAGCCATCTGGATAGAGCCAAAGCTCGCCGACCATCGGGCGTTTGTAACCCTCGGACTGGAACTTCACCCTGAGTGTGGGTATAGGCCCGAGAACTTCGAGACCGTCCAGCTTCAAGCCATCGGGTGCGTGCTCCTCGTAGAACCCCCGTTGTGCCTTGGAGAACAGCTTGCGTATCTTCTGGTCTCCCTGGGCGACACCCTTGATCTCGTCGTTTTCCGCAGATCCTTTGAAGGACGCCGAGCAGACGTATCCGCCCGGCATCGCATCCACCTCGACTCCAAACGCAGAATCGCGGCGGAGCTCATCCGGGAGCTCGACCGGGTCGACCGGTCTGATCTTGACGACCGTGTCACCGGTTTCGTTCTGTCGTCGGCGAGCTCTGACCACGACACCAGCCTCGTTGAGATCGAGGTCGAGTGTGTCGAAGAAGAAGACCTGACGGATCTGGGCATCCATCGCATCGATCCCCAAGGCGCGGGTGACCGACGCTCGCTTGCTTTCGAGCAAGGTCAACTTCAACTCGACGCTGTCCGCAGCTCCGACGATATCGAGGACCTTTTGCAGCTCCTCACCGGACAAATCCTTGATACTGGCCATTGCTGCCTCTCTCTGTTCTTCGTCGCCCCAGGCCCAAATATGGGCCCACCTACCTCAGGTAACTAGCCGGCGACCACCGGCACCCGCTCCATGGCGGCGGCGATGCGCTCCTCGGGGTATTCGTAGTCGGTGAGGGTGCCGCCCAGATATTCCTGGTAGGCGGCCATGTCGAAGTGGCCGTGGCCGGAGAGGTTGAAAACAATCACTTTCTCCTCACCCGCCTCCTTGGCCTTCTCCGCCTCCATCATCGCCGAGGCCACGGCATGGGCGGGCTCGGGACCAGGAATGATCCCCTCGGCCCGGGCGAACTGCACGGCGCGACGAAACGCCTCTGTCTGATGGAGGGACTCGGCCTCGATGATCCCTTCCTCCTTGAGCAGCGAAACCAGCGGCGCCATCCCGTGATAGCGAAGACCGCCGGCGTGTATCGGGTCGGGCACGAAGTCGTGGCCCAGCGTGTGCATCTTCACCAGAGGCGTCATCCCCACGGTGTCCCCGAAGTCGAACTGATAGCTGCCCCGGGTCAGGGATGGCGCCGCTGCCGGCTCGACAGCGCGAATCAGGGGGTCCATCGTCCCAGCCAGCTTCTCCCTGACGAATGGGAAGCTGAAGCCGGCGAAATTGGAGCCACCACCGGCGCACCCGATGATGACATCCGGCGTCTCTTCGACCAGGGCGAGTTGCTTGAGGGCCTCCTCACCGATCACTGTCTGATGCATCAGGACGTGGTTGAGGACTGAGCCCAGGGAGTATTTCGTGTCGTCATCGGTTGCTGCCACCTCCACCGCCTCGGAGATGGCGATGCCCAGGCTCCCGGGTGTTTCGGGATCGGCCTCCCGGATGGAACGGCCGGCCTGGGTCAGCTCCGATGGCGAGGAATGGACCGTGGCCCCCCAGGTCTCGATCATCGCCTTGCGATAAGGCTTCTGGTCATACGAGGACCGGACCATGAACACCTCGCATTCGAGACC
>JALDXP010000079.1:0-10704 GCA_032154885.1 Actinomycetota bacterium | reverse complement strand
GCCTCGTGGGCCAGACCCGCCCATCGTCGTCGATTGTCCCGGTCGAAGCCGAGGGTGTCGACCACCGTGGTCAGCCGCCGCCGCATTCTCTCTGCCACGATGTGCTCCAGGATCGAGAAAGCCGCGGTTCCGGCTTGTTGATCATCCTCCCCGGTCCCCACCATTCCCCGAAGACGATCAGAGGAGACGATCTCTGTCGCGCGAAACGTCCCGGCTGCCCACGTGCTCTTGCCCGAGCTGGACGCGCCAACCAGCACCACCAGGCAGGGCGCAGGCAGACGCAGCTCCATGCGGGTGTTCTAGTGGATCGATCGGTAACCTGGGTCCGGTGAGCTCATTCCTGCCCGCGCCGTTCGGCCATGTGGCCACGGCCATGATCACTCCCTTCACTGTCACGGGTGACGTCGATCACGAGAAGGCATGGCGTCTCGCCCGCTTCCTCTCCGACAACGGGAGCGACGCTCTCGTCGTCACCGGGACCACCGGTGAGTCGCCAACCCTCAGCAGCGTCGAGAAGCTGGCCCTATACAAGACGGTCATCGATGCGGTGGCCGACAAGGACACCCATGTGATCGCCGGGACCGGCACCTACAACACGGCGGAATCTGTTGAGCTCTCTGCAAGAGCGGCCGAACTCGGTTGCGCCGGGGTGCTGGCAGTGACCCCCTATTACAACAAGCCCGATCAGGCCGGTCTGGTGGTCCATTTCAGCGCGATCGCCGATGTCGGGCTGCCTGTGATGCTTTACAACATCCCCGGCCGCACCGGGACCAGGATCGAGATCGACACGTTGGCCCGACTTGCCGAGCACGAGAGCATCGTCGCCGTCAAGGATGCGGCCCTCGACATCGAGTTCACCGGTCACACCATCAACCGTGTGCCGGGTCTCACCGTCTATTCCGGCCAGGACTCGTTCACCTGGCCGATGATGGCGGTCGGTGCTGTGGGCGTGGTGTCGGTTGTCTCCCATCTCGCCGGGAGAGCGGTCGCCGCCATGGTCCGGTCGGCGTTGGCCGGAGACGTCGCAGAGGCACGCCGGCTCCACCATTTGCTTTTGCCTCTTTGCGAAGCATGTTTCCTCGAGACCAACCCTTCACCTGTGAAGGGCGCCATGGATCGGCTCTGGGAGCCGGTTGGCGATGTCAGGCCTCCGCTGGTGAGAGCGTCTGAGGAGACCCTGGTCGCCGTCGAGAAGGCGGTCGGCGCCCTTCAGGGCTTGTGAGCGTCTCCGTCACATTTCTCGGCGGTCTTGGGGAGATCGGCCGCAACTGTGCGGCCGTCGAGGTCGACGGGAAGATCGCCCTCATCGACTGTGGCCTCATGTTCCCCGAGGAGGACATGCTCGGCGTCGATCTGGTCTTCCCCGATTGGTCGTGGCTCATCGAAAGGTCTGGCGATGTCGAATGTGTCGTCCTGACTCATGGCCACGAGGACCACACCGGCGCTCTCGCCTACTTCCTCCGGGAGATCAATGTCCCTGTCTATGGCACCAAATTCACAATCGAGCTGGCCCGAGGACGGATCGATGAGCTCGGCGTGGAAGCCGAGCTTCGACAGGTCCAGGTCAAACAGTGGGTGGATCACGGGCCGTTTCGCTTCCAGCTCATCCCGGTGAGTCACTCGGTTCCCGACGCCACCGCCGTGGCCATCGAGACCCCCGAAGGGGTAGTTCTCCACTCAGGGGACTTCAAACTCGATCCGACGCCGATCAACGGGGTGCCGACCGACCTCCCTGCGTTCGCCACTTTGGGTCGACGGGGAGTGCGACTCTTGCTGGCCGACTCCACCAATGCGGAAAGACCCGGGTTCGAGCCCTCCGAGAGCTCGGTTGGCCAGCCGATCGCCGATGTCATTCGGGATTCCGGCGGGCGAGTCATCGCCGCCTGCTTCGCCTCCCATATCCATCGGGTCCAGCAAATCGCCGATGCCGGCATTCGCCACGGCCGCAAGGTGGCGTTCTTCGGCCGCTCGATGCACCGCAACACCGGCCTCGCCGCCGAGCTGAAAGAACTGGATGTCCCCCAGAAGTCGGTGATGGACATCAAAGACCTGGCGGAATTGCCCCCTAACCAGCAGCTCTTGATCACCACCGGCAGTCAGGGTGAGCCGTTCGCAGCGCTGTCTCTCATGTCTCAGGGCCAGCACAAGTTCGTCGAGCTCGGTGAGGGCGACACCGTTCTCATTTCGGCCAAGCCGATCCCGGGCAACGAGACGGCGGTTTCGAAGGTGATCTCCAACCTGATACGACGTGGCGCTCGCGTGGTGCATGGGACGAATGCCCATGTCCACGTGTCCGGCCACGCCAACCGGGAGGAGCTGCTCACCTTCCTCAACTTGGTGCGGCCCCAGGCATTCGTCCCGGTCCACGGGGAATACCGGCATCTCCACGCTCATGCCGAACTGGCTCGACAGATGGGTGTTCGTCACGTCGACGTGCTCGAGGACGGCGACCGCGTGATCCTCAACGGGAAGAAGACTCAGGTCCAGCGGAGGGCGGTGCCGGCCGGCTACGTCTACCTCGACGGCTCTGCCGTCGGAGATGTCCAGTCGGCCGTTCTGCGAGACCGCTCTCATCTCGCCGACGAGGGTGTCGTCGTGGTCACTGTCGGCATCGACCATGACACCGGGGCCGTCCTCTACGGGCCGGAGTTCGACAGCCACGGTCTGATGGACGACCCCGCCACTGTCCTGGCCAAGGCGGCGGACGCCGTCACCGAGGCCATCGGGGAGCACGCCTCGGGCCGATCCGACATGGGCGAGCTGCAGAAGACGATCCGTCAGGCCGTCGGCCGGGTCATACGCGCCGAAACCGCCCGCCGCCCGGTGATCGTCCCGGTGGTGATGGAGCTCTAGCCCCGGCGGCGAACCTCAGGTTCCCCGGCCCGGATACGGGTCGAATCGCCTCAGGTTCCGCTCGACGGAGACGTCGGCGCAGCATTCCACGACCAAATCCAACTCCCATGTAATGTTTCAGAGCACATGGGAACCAGGACACCCACCCGGAAGGGGTCCTCCGGGCGGAGACGGGTGTCCACAGCGAAGAAAAAGAAGACAGCGCCCCTGAGCGCGATCCGCCTGAAGCTGGAGGCGGTACGCGGCTCGGTGCGCAACACACTCGGTCGCCAGACCGACGACATCTGGGGCATGATCCTCGTGGTTCTCGCCATCCTGATCTTGCTCGCCTTTGTGGATCTCGCCGGCCCGGTCGGTGAAGGGATGGCCGGTGGGAGCCGATTCCTGTTCGGCGTATGGCGATTCGCCCTCCCGGTGGCATTGGCCGGCATTGGGGTAGCGATGATCGTCGGCAAGCCGAGAGATGGCGCCAAGCGCCTGGTCGCCGGCGGCATCGTCACCTTCATCGGCTCGCTGGCGCTGTTCCACCTCATGACCGGGGCCGTGGCCCTGGCGCCGAGCTTGGAACTGGTCGAAGACCGGGGCGGCGCAGTCGGCTCGCTGATCGCGTTCCCGATGCGGAGGATCCTCGGAATGTGGGGAGCCTTCGTCGTGCTCGCCTCTGCAATGGGGATGGGCGTGCTCATCATGACCCAGACCAGCGTTCGTGAGTTGGCCGCCGGCATCGCCGACCTGTACCGGTCGACCCGGAGGATGGCGTCCACTGCCGTGATCGGCGCCCGAGCCGAACGTGCTGAGGTGCCCGATCGGATCGCGAAACCCGCACCCGACGTTCGGGGGCGGCACGCGCGGCCAAAGCCGTCTCGTCCGAAGTCTGACAAGCCCAAAGAGGCCGTCGCTCCGAAGGCGAAGCCACTCCCAATGCCACCCGCCGGAGAAGCGAAGAACAGCGGCTACAAGCTGCCACCACTCAGCCTCCTCGACGAGGGGACAGGCGGAGAGATCAACAAGCGCGCCCTGGAGGACACCGCCCGCCAGCTGGAGGAGACCCTCATCCAGCACGGTGTCGACGCCAGCCTCACCAAGATCGTCCCCGGGCCCACGGTCACCAGGTATGAGATCGAGCTGGCCCCGGGGGTCAAGGTCAATCGCGTCTCCAGTCTCTCACATGACATCGCCTACGCCTTGGCGACGCCGGACGTGCGGATACTCGTCCCGATACCGGGCAAGTCGGCCATCGGAGTCGAGGTTCCCAACACCAAGCGCAGGCTGGTGTCTCTAGGTGACATCCTCTCCAGTGCCGAGGCGGCAGTCGAGACCCACCCGCTGACCGTGGGTCTGGGCATGGACATCTCCGGTCTCCCCAAGCTCCTCAACCTGTCCGAGCTGCCACATGTCCTCATCGCCGGGGCCACCGGGGCCGGGAAATCCTCATGCATCAACTCGATCGTGACCTCGTTGTTGATGCGTACCCACCCTGATGACGTGCGCGTGATCATGGTCGACCCGAAGCGGGTCGAGTTGGGCCAGTACAACGGGGTGCCCCACCTGCTGACCAGGGTCATCACCAACCCGAAGAAGGCCAACGATGCCCTGAAGTGGGCGGTGGCGGAGATGGACCGTCGCTACGACCTGCTCGCCGACGCCAAGGTCCGCGACATCGAGGGTTACCGGCTGAAGTGGGACGCGGGTGGCCTCGACCACGACGGGTTCGATCGCTTCCCGTACATCGTGATCCTGATCGACGAGCTGAACGACTTGATGATGGTGGCCGGGAGGGAGGTCGAGGAGTCGATCGTCCGCATTGCCCAGATGGCGCGTGCTGTCGGGATCCACCTCGTCGTTGCCACTCAGCGTCCATCGGTGGACGTCATCACCGGTGTCATCAAGGCCAACATCCCGAGCCGGCTCGCCTTCAGCGTCGCTTCCCAGACCGACAGCCGCGTGATCATCGACGGATCAGGCGCCGAGAAGCTGATCGGGATGGGCGACATGCTGGTGGTGACGGCCAAGGAGCCCCGCCCCCAGCGGATCCAGGGCGCCTGGGTGCGGGAGAGCGAGGTTCATGCGGTCGTCGAATGGGTGCGCAAGCAGCAGGAGGCCAAGTACGAGGACCAGGAGGTCCTGGTGGCGGCGACCGCGGCCGCTGCGGCCCAAGCCGAGGAAGTCGACGACGAGGAAGAGGCATTGGTTCGTCAGGCGATGGATCTCGTGGTCCGAAGCGAGCTTGGCTCCACGTCGATGCTGCAACGCAAGCTACGCATCGGCTTTGCCCGGGCGGGACGGGTGATGGACATCCTCGAGAGCCGAGGTGTCGTCGGCCCCTCGCACGGAAGCAAGGCCCGAGAGGTCTTGATGACGGTCGAGGAGATGGAAGAGGCTCTCGCCACCGAGCGGGCCGGCGTCTGAAATCATTCTCGCGCGCCGATCACGGTCTATAGCCCGGCATCGGCGCGCCAAAACGGTGTGAAACCAGTCGGCAGATAAGCTCTCCGCCGGCATGCTCACCCTGATCAGCCCGGACGGGACCGTTGGCGATCGTCTCCCCATCACCCTGGAGGAGATGCGCCGGCTGTACTCCGACATGGTCGAGGCCCGCACCTATGACCACAAATGCATGGCCATGCAGCGACAGGGGCGGCTGGCCACCTATGCCCCCTTCGAAGGCCAGGAAGCAGCCCAGATCGGGGCGGCGGCGGCTCTGCGCCCCGACGACTGGGTAGCGGCCACATATCGGGATGCAGCACTCATGTGGCGGGCCGGATATCCGTGGAGCCTCCTCGTTGCGGGACGTACCGGCGACGAGCGGGGCGGGCAGGCCCCCGATGGGGTCAACGTGCTTCCACCTTCGATAACAGTCGGCGGTCACATGATCCACGCCGTAGGGCTCGCCTGGGCCGAGGCACTCAGGGGCTCTGATCGGGTTGCGCTGACCTCGTTCGGCGACGGCGCCACATCCGAGGGCGATTTCCACGAGGCAATGAATTTCGCTGCTGTGTTCAGCACACCGACGGTCTTCCTCTGCCAGAACAACGGCTTCGCCATCTCCTACCCCCGAGCCGAGCAGACCCGTTCCGAATCCATCGCTATGAAGGCGGAGGGATATGGCATGCCCGGCGTCCTCGTTGATGGCAACGACGTCGCCGCCGTCTTCGAGGTCGTGAGTGCAGCGATCACCAGGGCGCGAGGCGGTGAAGGACCGACACTCATCGAAGCAGTGACCTACCGACTCGGACCTCACACCACGGCCGACGATCCGAGCCGCTACCGCGACGAGGACGATGCCGTGGAGTGGCGTGAGAAGGATCCCCTCGAGCGGGTGCGCCTCCTCCTCGAGAGGGCCGGCGGCTGGACGCCCCAATGGCAGGCAGAGCTCGAGACGCGAGCATCGGACGTGATCGAGGAGGCGGTGGCCATGGCGGAGGCGCTACCCCAGCCGACCGCCGAGGAGATGCTGCTGCGCATGTACGAGCAGCCGACGTCCTCCATCGAGACTCAGCTGGGGGAGATCGGCTCATGAGCGAGGTGACCCTGGCCCAATCACTCAACGGGGCGCTGGCGACCGCGCTCGAATCCGATGAGCGTGTGGTGTTGCTCGGCGAGGACATCGGTCGGACCGGGGGAGTGTTCAGGATCACCGACGGGTTGCGGGACAAATACGGGGAGGACCGGGTTTTCGACACCCCGGTGGCGGAGTCGGGGATAGTGGGAGCGGCATTCGGGATGGCTATCGCCGGGATGCGCCCTGTGGCCGAGCTCCAGTTCCTCGGTTTCTCGTATCCGGCATACGACCAGATCATCAACCACGTCGCCCGAATCCGGAACCGCTCCAACCACCGTTTCACCGCCCCCCTTGTGATACGGGTCCCCTTCGGTGGCGGCATTGGAGCCGCCGAGCATCATTCCGAGTCGACCGAGGCCATATACGCCCACATCCCGGGTCTCAAGGTGGTGGTCCCGTCGACTCCTTCCGACGCTCGAGGTTTGCTCCTGGCCGCCATCGAAGACCCCGATCCGGTGCTCTTCCTGGAGCCCATCCGCCTCTACCGGGCGGTCAAGGAAGAAGTACCCGAGTTGTACTACACGACAGAGATCGGTCCGCTGCGGGTCGAGCGCGAGGGCGAGGACATCACTGTGGTGTCCTGGGGAGCGATGATGAAGGAGACGAGGGCGGCGGCGACCCGTCTCGAGGAGTCCGGGGTCTCGGTGGAGGTGCTCGACCTTCGCACCCTCTCTCCGATCGACGCCGATGGCATTGCCCGTTCGGCGACCAAGACGGGCCGGGTGGTGGTGGTTCACGAAGCCCCCCGGACCGCCGGCATGGGGGCGGAAGTGGCCGCAATCGTCCAGGAGCGCGCCCTGTACTCGCTCACGGCGCCGGTGCGTCGAGTGACGGGTTGGGACACCATCTTCCCGCTGAAGCGCTCCGAGGGCCATTACCTTCCGACTGTGGATCGGATCGTGCGGGTGGCACAAGAGACTCTGGAGGCCTGATGGCGAAGGAATTTCTCCTGCCTGACATCGGCGAGGGCCTCACCGAGGCAGAGATCGTGCGGTGGCTCATCCCGGAGGGAGGACGTGTCGAGGCTGACGAGCCCGTGGTCGAGGTCGAGACCGACAAGGCCGTAGTCGAGATCCCTTCTCCGTATGCCGGCACGGTCCTTCGTCACGGTGGTGCCGAGGGGGAGACGATTCGGGTTGGGGCGGTGCTTGTCGTGATCGGTGAGGACGGAGAGGTCGCGACCACCGCCGACTCCACTCCCGAGCGAGAACCGACTCACGGCGCGCCCCCAATCGTCGGGAGCCTCAGCGAGGATGCAGAGATGCTCTCTCCAGTCGGCCCCACCGCAGCGAGTGAAGGGACCAAAGAAGTCAAGGCGCTGCCGATCGTGCGCAAGCTGGCCCGGGACATGGGGGTAGATCTCGGACAGGTGCGTGGGTCAGGCCCTGAGGGCAGAGTCACCCGGGAGGACGTGCTGGCGGCCGCTCCATCGGCAACAGAGCCACCGGTTCCCACCGGAGGATCGACGCCGCAGGACAGAACCGCATCGCCCGCGGAGGATTCTGCTGAGGACGAGCGGCGGCCCTTGTCCCGGTTGCGCCGGACCATTGCCTCCAACATGGCGAGGAGCTGGGCCGAGATACCCCACGTCACCACCTTCGACGAGGTGGACGCGACGAGGCTCGTGGAGATCCGATCCGCCCTCAGCACACGTCACGAGGTGAAACTCCCGATGGAGGCACTGGTCATCAAGGCGGTCATCCCGGCCCTCGAAGCCTTTCCCGACTTCAACGCAACACTCGACGGCGACGACCTGATCGTTCATGGCGCCCATCACATCGGGATCGCGGTCGACACACCCGACGGGCTCCTGGTGGCGGTGGTGCGAGATGCCGCGGCCCTCGCGGTCCTCGACATCGCATCCGAGGTGCGGCGTCTCGGAGAGGGGGCGCGGGAGCGATCACTCGCCCCCGACGAGCTGACCGGCCAGACCTTCACGGTCTCCAATATCGGGGCCGTGGGTGGCGGTCAGGGGACGCCAATCGTCCCCTACGGGACGACGGCCATCCTCTCGGTGGGCCGAGCACAGGAGAAGGTCGTGGTGAGCGACGGGGACCTGGCAATTGCGCCGGTCATGCCGTTGTCGCTGTCCTATGACCACAGGGTCATCGACGGCGCCCAGGGTCGACGCTTCATGGCCCTGGTGATCGAGAATCTGGAGGAACCGGCGCTGTTTCTCGCCGGTTGAGTCATGCCCCACGTTCATGTGACACCCGCCGACAAGGCGGCCGGTGTCACCAAGCGCGAATACGACGCAGCTACGCGAAGGGCCGGTCGGATTTGGAACATCGTCTCGATCCAGAGCCAGCTACCCGAGGTGATGCGGGATTCGATGCGTCTCTATTCCACGATCATGTTCGGCGATTCACCCCTCACCCGGTCCCAGCGGGAGATGATCGCGGTAGTCACGTCAGAGGTGAACGAGTGCCACTACTGAATAACGGCGCACCTACACGACCTCCGGGATGAGGTCGACGATCAACAGATGGTGGACCGGTTCTCCGAGGATTGGCGGAGCGCCGGCCTCGACGATGCCACCATGGCCTTGCTCCACTTCGCCGAGCGCCTCACCGACGATTGCGCCTCGGTCAACGCAGACGACGTGGCCAGGCTGAGGCAGCATGGCTACGACGACAGGGCGATCTCCAGTTGTGTCCAGGTCGTCGCCTACTTCAACTACATCAACCGGATCGCCGAGGGCCTCGGCGTGGGACCCGAGGATTGGATCGACGACGATGGACGCGAAAAGTCGCTCTAGATTCGAGTAATGGCAGAAGAGCAGAGCAACCAGGTCGAAGAGGAGACGCCACCCCCTCCCGAGATCGAAGAGAAGAGCGTCTCCAAGCAGTACACCGGCAAGTTTGGCCGCCGCAAGGTGTCCTACACGGCAACCGCAGCAACCCAGATCGTCGAGCAGGAGGACGACAAGAAGGCGGTCTTCTTCCACGTGGCATACACCGAAGATGGGGCGGACCCCGCATCCCGGCCGATCGTGTTCGCCTTCAATGGAGGACCGGGATCGTCGACTGTCTGGCTCCATCTCGGGCTGCTTGGGCCTCGCCGCGTGGAGTTCGACGAGAACGGCTTCAAGGTCTCGGTTCCCGGCCGCCTCGTCCACAACGATCAATCGATCCTGGATGTGGCGGACGTGGTCCTGGTCGACGCCATCGGCACCGGTTTCTCGACGGCCACCCCCAAGGACAAGGAGAAGGAGTTCCACCATTTCTCCAAGGACATCGGCGCCTTCACCGACTTCATCGTTTCCTACCTGAACCGAAACGGGCGGTGGGCCTCACCTAAGTATGTGGCCGGGGAGAGCTACGGGACTACGAGAGGGGCGGCGATTGCCCACAGCCTCTTCACCAAGAAGGGCACGGAGCTAAACGGGCTGATCCTCATCTCGTCGGCCCTCAACTTCCAGACCATCGGCCAGGAGCCCGACGCCCTGGTCTTCCGGCCGGGGAACGACCTCCCATTCATGGCGTTCCTGCCCACTTACGCCGCCACTGCTTGGTTCCACGGCCGCCTGTCCGGCAAGCTCCAGAAGGGGAAACTTCGTGACCTCCTCGATGAGGTGGAGGAGTTCGCCATCGGCCCCTACTGGTCGGCCCTGGCTCGTGGTGATGCACTCGAAGACACTGAACGGAAACGAGTCACGGCCAAGCTGGCGGCATACACCGGGCTCTCCACCGACTACATCGATCGCTACAACCTCCGGATCCACATCCACCGCTTTTGCAAGGAGCTGCTGAGGGATCAGCGGAGAACGGTCGGGCGGCTCGACTCGCGATTCACCGGGATCGACCGGATCGCGGCCGGCGACAACCTGGAGAACGACCCGGCCCACGATCAGGTCGGCGGGCCATTCACCGCGACCCTCAACGACTACCTGCGGGTCGAGCTCGGCTTCGAGAACGAGTCGTTCTACGAGACCCTGAGCATGAAGGTCAACGAATCCTGGGACTACGAAGAGTTCAAGGGCCACTACGTCGACACCTCTGAACAGCTTCGGGACGTCATTTCCCGATCGCAGCGGTTACAGGTGTTCGTCGCCAGCGGGTACTACGACCTGGCAACTCCCCATTTCGCCACCGATTACACCATGAGCCATCTCGGTCTCGATGAGTCATTACGGAAGAACATCCGGACCGAGTACTACGAGGCGGGGCACATGATGTACCTGCAGCGTCAGTCGCTGGTCGCCCTGGCCGGTCACTTGAGAGGGTTCATCGGGGACACCTCGAGCTGATCAGCCCTCCGAGTGCGTCTCGACCAGGTCGAGGACCTCA
>JALDXP010000078.1:0-10722 GCA_032154885.1 Actinomycetota bacterium | reverse complement strand
GCAGAAGGGCTCGGGAAAGCTCATCGCCTTGGAGCACATGGAGGAGTTCTTTGAGGCGACCAACGAAGCGCTCAAGCAACATGGTCTCGATGATGTCGCGGAAGTTCGCCATGCTCGACTCGTCGAGGCCGAGATCGACGACGCTTCCTACCTCTGGTACGACGTCTCGAGCATTTCGGATGTGAACGAGGTGAGCGTGCTGATCGTCGACGGACCACCGGGATACATCGGTTCGCAGGCGAGATTTCCCGCGTACCCGATGCTGAGAGAGAGATTGGCGGCCGCGGCCATGATCCTCGTCGATGACCTGCAGCGAAGTGACGAGCAAGCAGTCGTGGATTCCTGGGTGGAACTAGGAGACCTGACTGACTTGTCTGCGTCCGGCGGCGAGCAGGCGATTCTTCGGTACGCCAGGTCGTCGTCCGGCTAGATCATTGCACCAGTGGTCCGAGCCGTAACATTTCTGGGCTGATGCGGATATCCCGGCTCGCCATTCCGGAAATCGTCATGATCGAGCCCGACGTGCATGGCGATCAGCGAGGGTTTTTCAGCGAATCATGGAATCGGGAGAGATTCGCCGCGGGTGTCGGTGAGGACGTCGAGTTCGTCCAGGACAACCATTCCCGGTCCGCCAAGGGTGTCCTGCGTGGCCTGCACTATCAACTATCGCCACGACCGCAGGGCAAACTGGTCCGTGTCGTCGCTGGCTCTGTGTGGGACGTTGCGGTGGACATACGGCGCTCATCTGAAACTTTCGCCTCATGGGCTGGGATCGAGCTGAG
Source organism: Actinomycetota bacterium (assembly GCA_032154885.1). Classification (GTDB taxonomy): domain Bacteria; phylum Actinomycetota; class Acidimicrobiia; order Spongiisociales; family ZC4RG35; genus JARDZU01. The sequence continues at coordinate 9,940 of JALDXP010000078.1, read as the reverse complement.
TGCGGCGAACCATCGGCAATTGTGGATACCGCCGGGTTTTGCCCACGGTTTCGTGGCCCTCACCGACGCCGCGGATGTCATCTACAAGGTCTCGGACTACTACTCGCCCGAGCATGACCGGTCGATCCGCTGGAACGATCCCGATCTAGTGATCGAGTGGCCGCTGACCGGAGATCCGATCATCTCCGACAAGGACGCCAACGCCCCGTTCTTACGAGACGCCGAACTCTTTGTATAGGTCGGAATCGTGATGAGTTGCTGCCTCCGCTGGGGGGTCAGCTGGTGAGGGCTCCCCAGCCACCCGGCACTACTTCCTTTCGGGCGGAGCCCACGATCTTGGGTGTCATTGGCGACACAACCAGGACAAATCTCCCATCGGTCCGCCTACAACTGCATCATCTCAAAGCCATTGTCGAGACGCCACGCCTCACATTGATGTCAAACCGACAATTGCTCAAGTGGCGGTCCCGTTCAGGTCGAGGTTGGTTCTGGCACCCGATTGCCAGCCGGAAGGCGTTAGCGGCGAATATTTGCCGTACGGAGAACTCCTCGCATAGGTTGAACCGGTGCCACGCAGATATCTGGTGACCGGCGGAGCCGGATTCATCGGTTCGAACTTCGTACGCCATGTGTTGGAGAATGAGCCCGACGCGTCGGTGACCAACGTCGACCTCTTGACCTACGCCGGCGTCAAGACAACGGTCGATGAACTGGATCGGCTTCCGGGGCACAACTTCGTATTGGGTGACATCAGGGACGCCGACCTCATGGACCGTCTCACCAAGGACATGGACGTCGTCGTGCATTTCGCAGCCGAGAGCCACGTGGACCGGTCGATCACCGGGCCGTCGGTGTTCCTAGACACCAACGTGGTCGGTACCGGAGTGGTGCTCGACGCCGCAGCCCGAAACGATGTTCCCCGGTTCATCCATGTCTCCACCGACGAGGTTTACGGGTCGGTGCCCGAGGGGTTCGCCCCTGAGAGCGCCCTGCTCGATCCCTCCTCGCCATACTCCGCCTCCAAGGCGGGCAGCGATCTCGTCGCCCTGTCTTACCGGGTCACCTTCGACTATCCGGTGATCGTGACCAGGTGCACCAACAACTACGGGCCCTACCAGTTCCCGGAGAAGGTGATCCCGCTCTTCGTCACCAACCTCCTCGATGATCTCAAGGTTCCCCTATACGGCACCGGGTCGAACGAGCGGGATTGGCTGTATGTCGAGGACCACTGCTCGGCCCTCCATCTGTTGGTCGACGCCGGCACACCGGGCGAGATCTACAACATCGGGGCCAACTCCCAGTTGACCAATCTCGACCTGACCATGCGCATCCTGGAGATGATGGGTAAGGACGAGACGTCGATCGAGTACGTAGAGGACCGCAAGGGCCATGACCTTCGGTACGCGGTGGACTCCTCGAAGCTGCGGGCCCTTGGCTGGGCGCCCGCTCACGATTTCGATGAGCGTCTCCATGACACGGTCGAGTGGTATCGGAGCCGCGACGATTGGTGGCGACCACTCAAGAAAGCAGCCCCGTGAAGGGCATCGTCCTCGCCGGAGGGGCCGGAACCCGGCTCGACCCGATGACCAGGGTCGCCAGCAAGCAGCTGCAGCCGGTTTATGACAAGCCGATGGTCTACTACCCGTTGGCCACCCTGATGGAGGCCGGGATCTCTGAGGTGCTGCTCATCTCCACACCTCACGACACCCCGCGCTTTCGGGATCTGCTCGGCGATGGCGCCCCCTGGGGGATCTCCATCGAATACGCCGTCCAGGACCACCCCGGTGGTATCGCTCAGGCATTCCTGGTCGGCGAGTCGTTCGTGGGCACCGAGCCGGTGGCGCTCATCCTCGGCGACAACATCTTCCATGGTGCGCTGGGTCTCGCCGAGATCGTGGAGGGGTTCTCCACTGGCGCGCTGGTGTTCGGGTACCCGGTCTCCGACCCTGTCCGATATGGCGTTGTCGAGCTAGCCGATGACGGCAAGGTGCTCTCTCTCGAAGAGAAACCGTCCCGTCCCAGGTCAAACCTCGCGGTGCCGGGCTTCTATCTCTACGACGGGAGGGTGGTGGAGATGACCAAGGGCCTCCAACCGTCGGCACGGGGGGAGCTGGAGATCACCGACCTCAATCGCGCCTACATGGAGGAAGGCACACTCCGGGCGATCCGGTTGGGGCGTGGCATCGCGTGGCTGGACAGCGGCACCCACGACTCTCTGCTCGACGCAGCCAACTTCATCGCCACCATCGAGCACCGGCAGGGCCTCAAGATCGCCTGCCTCGAAGAGATCGCGCTGGAGCAGGGTCTGGTGACCCTCGAGGAGATGGAGGCCACCCTGGCGGCGATGCCCAACTCGACGTATCGCGACTATGTCGCCCGCGCGGTAGAGGAGCACGGATCAAGGGGGTAGCTGTCCTCGGTGGGGGAGGCCAGCTGGGGACGGCCTTCACCCGCCTGCTCGGGTCCGATGCGATCGAGGTCTTGCGCTCGGACCTTGATCTGTCCCGACCTGAGGAGATTGCCCGAATCCTCGATGAGTTAGACCCCGAGATGGTGATCAACTGTGCCGCTTATACCGCTGTTGACCGCGCCGAGGAGGAAGAGGACCTCGCCACCCTGATCAACACGGTCGCGGTCGGTCAACTCGCCGAGTGGGCTGCGCAACGATCCCGACCCTTGCTCACCTTCTCCACGGACTACGTCTTCGATGGGTTCGCCGACCAGCCCTACGTCGAGTCATCACCCACCAACCCGATCAACGCCTACGGACGTTCCAAGTTGCTGGGCGAGTCATTGGCCGTCGGCTACGGGGCTTTGGTGGTGCGCACCTCCTGGGTCATCTCGGGCACTCACCCCAACTTCGTGGCCACCATCCTCCGAAAAGTGCAAGAGCAGGACCTGCGGGTTGTCGACGATCAACGAGGCTGTCCGACTGTTGCCGCCGACCTGGCCCGGGCCAGCTACACCGCCCTCCGGTCAGGCGCGTCCGGCCTGCTCCATCTGACCAACCAGGGCGAGACCACCTGGTACGAGCTTGCCAGGACCAGTGTGGGACTGGCCGAACTCGACCCGTCGAGACTCTCTCCCTGTGAGACGGTTGACTATCCGACCCCGGCTCGCCGGCCGGCCTACTCCGTCCTCGCCTCAGAGCGCCTCGATGCGCTCGGGCTCGACCCCTTGCCCCACTGGCGGGAGTCGATCGGGGATCTGGTCACTGAGCTCAAGACCTGGATCTGAACCACGACCTGGTTTGGGTCGTCCCGGCCGTCTCGCGCTTCAAAGCCGCCGTCTCGTCGCGGGCGACCAGCATTCGCCGGATCCACACGACCGCGGTCCGGGCTCGCTCCAGGTTGCGTTGATACTCCTCAGGGCTGACGGTGTCGAGCAGGGGTCCTTCTGGTCCGGTTTCCCAGCGGTCGAGGAACCTCGCCAGGTTCTTCCGATAAAGGTCGGTCAGCCCCGGCACCTCACGCATGCTGGCCTGAGAGACATGGCCCACCAGGACCCTGGTGTCGAGGACGACGTCGAGACTATGAGCCCAGACGGTGAAAGCCAGGTCGAGGTCTTCTCCGCTGGCACGGTCGTACCCCTCGTTCCAGCCCCCCAACGTCACGAGCTGCGACCTCCGCATCGTCACAACGACACCGCTGGGGAACTCGCCGAACGGAAGCAATACCTCGACGTTCTCGCCTGGTGCGGACCGGACTGTCACCGGGTTGCCCGCCGCGGTCACCGCCGGAAGGACCATGCCCACGTGCTGCCCAGTGTCGAGGGCTTGAGTAAGCGGAAGGTCCCAGCCGGACGGCAGGTCGGTGTCGTTGTTGACGAAGGCCACGTACTTTCCGGTAGCCACCGCCAGCCCGGAATTGTTCCCCGCGGCGAACCCGAGATTCTCTGAGTTGAGGACCGCCTTGTCCGCCGCCTCGTTGGCGTAATCGGCGCCGCCATCGGTCGAGCCGTTGTCCACCACGATCAATTCGTAGGTGCCCCGCGTACCCGAGCGGATCGACTCGACACAGCGACGGGTGAGCTCGATCTGGTTCCAGCTGAGAACGACGACGGAGAGATCGGGATCTGTCACGGGCGCCGCGAGGCTAGGCGATCGCCCCTCCGTGCCGGCGTTTGGGTTAGGCCCAGTATCTGCGGCTCTCATACAGTCTCCCCGTGCCAGCTTCTCAAGCGATCGTCGCCATGCTTCACGTCGGCCGCTGTGGCAGCACAGTGGTGGCGGAGATGCTCGGTCGTCATCCGGCCATCACCTGGGATGGTGAGGTGTTCGAGCCAAAAGTCCGGTCCAGGATCGGGCTCGAGGATGTCCCGCCCAGAGAGTTTCTCCTCGGCCGGATCGCATCTAGTTCCGATGTCTATGGCTTTGAGATCAAATACCTCCCGTCCCATCATCAGCGGGTCTTGGGGCTCGACCTAGGGGGATTGATCGATCTCACCGACTCGGTTGGGGTGACCCACTATGTGACGTTGCACCGCCAGAACTATCTCCGCAGGGTGGTATCCGGTGTCATGGGCCGGGAGAGACGTAAATGGCATCGGACGCACGATCAACCGATGCCAGACGCCAAGGTCCGGGTCGATCCGGCAGCAGTGCCGTTTGGGCCGCGCCAACCGCTGCTGACGGTGTTCGAGGAGATGAAGGCAGGGGAGTCCGATCTGACCTCCGCTCTGTCAGGGAGGGCCACGCTTTCGCTCACATACGAGGAAGACGTGGCCGTCGACCCGGCAAAGGCGTATGCCTCAATATGTGACTTCATTGGGGTCACGCCGGAGGATGTGCGACCCGGACTGGTTCGGACAGGGAGCGACCAAATCTCGTCCATAGTGTCGAACTACGACGACATCGTCGATTTGCTGCTGGGCACCGAATACGCCTGGATGCTCGACTGAGGTCGGGAGACGCCAGCCTCCTAATCTCGCAGCCATGTTCCGCCGCCGTTCGCCGGAAGCACCGGTCCAGACACCAATGGCGCCACCCTTCTGGGTCGTCGGCGCACCGCGGTCGGGGACGACATTCCTGGCACATGTCCTCGATCATCATCCAGACGTCTTTCTGACCAATGAGACCCGTCTCATGCTCCTCTTCAGCCGGATGCTCAACAGGAGGGTCGATGCTCGCAGAGTGTTGGCGACCTCGAGGGACGACATCATCGAGAGCCTCTGGCGACATCTACCGGGTCTGATCGAACAGATCTACCGCGATCTTGGAGCTGTTCCGGGCCAGCGCTGGGGCGACAAATACCCGCAATACGCCGACGGGCGTGAAGATCCCGAGGCGCTGGCGACCATCGACCGTTTGTTTCCGCGCAGCCAGTACATCCACATCGTCCGTGACCCGAGGGCGGTCGTGGCATCGATCGTCGCCAAGGAATGGCTCGCCTTTGATGACGCGATCGACGCTTGGCGGACCTTCGTGAGCCATGCTCGCATTTTTGGGTCGGAAGTGGGTGGCGACAGGTACCACGAAGTCCGATTCGAGAGTCTCGCCGAGGATGGGCATACGACAGCCGAGGCGATCTTCGCCTTTCTCGGTCTGTCGATGAGCCCTCAGGTTGACGAGTTCCTGCACGCCGAATCCGATCGTCGGACCCCTGTCAGTGCACCGATGGGCAAACCAGGGAGCACAGGTCGGGAGGCCTGGGAAGGCCGACTCGACGACTCACAAGTGTCGAAGATCGAGGCCGAGCTCGCGGACCTCATCACTGAGTTTGGCTACGAATCATCGCATTAGGGGCGATCCGTCGAGGGCGAGGAAGAAGGTGCGGTCCGGCAGATACCAGGGCTCGACGGCGAGCACGATGTCGTAACCGGCCTGACCAAGCATTCGGTGAAAAGAATCCGGTGTCGGCCAGAACGACTGCGGATTTCCCCATGATGATCGGAGGCCCATTCCTTCGTGATAGAGGCGCCCGGTGTAACCCTGTTGCTCGACTTCGGCGGTCAGCGGGTCATTGGACAGACCGTTGGCGAGGTGAGTGTCGATGATCAATGGAGAACCCTGGCATCTGGCCAGGAGATCGACTTGGTCTTCAACTGTCAGGTGATAGAACAGGCCCAGACATGCCACCACGTCGTAGCCCGTGAGGTCGACGTCCCGCACGTCGGCCTCGACCCACATCACCCCTGGCGCAGGCTCGTTTCTCTCGGTGCGAGCGTCGACTGCCGTGACATTCCAGCCAGCATTCGCAGCCGCAATCGAGAACTTGCCGTGCCCCGCGCCAAGATCGATGAGCCTGCCCGGCTCGAAAAGGCCGAGCAGACGAGTGAATATCTCGATCCGACGACTACCCGGGACTGTCAAGGTAGGCCATAACTAAAGGTCGCCCTCAGATGCGCTTTTTTCGTTCTTCGGATGTATGGAGGTTGGTCCGAGGATCCAATGTGAGGAAGCTAGCCAGCCTTTCTTGGACTGTCGTCGTAGTCGGGAAATTCGACCGCGTCTGAAGGGCTTGCAAGGGCGAATGCGCCGTCGACGGTATATAGGACCGCGGTGAGACTGCCTTGCCGTGCCTGAGTGCTGGGCAGGGCGCCTGCCGTAACCATGCGGACCAGCTGGGTTCCCGGTGACACTCCGACCGCAGTAGTGGTGGAGCAGGTCTCAGCGATGCTGAAAAACAGATCTATGGTGCGGATTGAATCGGGTTCCGCTGAAGCCGGCGGGGTTCCGAAGTTGATGCCGCAGCCGAGCACGTCCTGTGTGACTTCATTGGCTATCTCCAGGCTGCCGGTGACGACCAGCACACCGGGCGTGGGGATCCTGAGGTTCATCGCCAGGCCTTCGACAACGCCGCTTCCTCCGTCTGGTGAAGCGCTCGGCGGCCGGAAGGCAAAGCCCAAACCGGTCCCCCCGCCTGCGACGAAGTTGTCGTAGAAACGCTTCATGAATCCGGCCATCTGTCCTCGCGTGACCGGGTTTTCCGGGCAGTAGTTGGTGTTGGCGGGAGGATTACATCCCTGGGTGATCCCGTTGTCCGCCATCCACGAGATGGCCTCGTGGAACGTATGCGAGTTGGGCACATCGTTGAACTGATGTGAGGCGTACAGGGTCGCTGGGATCGCCAGCAGGATCGCGACAACTACAGCCGCGAGGGTCGTCTTTCTCATTCTCCACCTCTGTCGGGCCAGGCCGCCGTGGCGAGGCTACGCCCGCAATCGATTGCCAGGTGGCTCGGAGGCGACATTTCCTCGCGTCGCCAACGGGGACGTCCCGGTTTGAACCTCTTGGATGATGGGGATAGGGTCGCTCCCGGCTCCAATCAGGGAGGTAAGACATGGGTCTGCCCGCCAATGCTGAATTCGGTTTCTTCCATTTGCGCCAAGGGAGGTCCGTCTTCCGAAGATTCAAGAGTCCGGGGGGGAGCGCCGATACCGGTTCGGCGTGAGGTTTTCGACGCGATTGATAGCGGGGTTCGTGTTGGCCTTCGGGTCTCTGTTCCTCGCGAGCGCGCCCGCGTTCGCCGCAACCTTCGATCCGAGCGGTATGGCCTTTCCTCTGGATGGGGAACATCGGCTGACTGACAGCTTCGGCGATTGCCGCGGATCTGGATGCTCCAGGGCGCACGAGGGCGTGGACATAATGACTCCCAAGGGCACCCCGGTCCTGGCCGTTGGGGACGGCGTGGTCAGCTGGATCAGCTCCGGCCCTGGCGACTGCTGCTATCTGGGCATCGACCACGGTGGAGGATGGGTCACCCGCTATATCCATCTGAATGATGACAGGAAGGGCCCTGCCGGCAATTACATCGACAACACCGACGGCCAGGGGTGGGGGATTGCCGAAGGCCTAGCCGAGGGGATTGCTGTCACCCGGGGTCAGGTCATCGGTTGGGCCGGCGATTCAGGCAATGCGGCGGAGACCGTCTCACACCTGCATTTCGAGCTCCGCAAGAACGGAACGCCAATCGACGCGTATCCCTATCTGGTCAACGCCCTTGGCGGGTGGGACGGACGCTTTCAAGACGACGACGGCAACGTCCACGAGAAGAACATCGAGATAATCGCCCAACGGGGCATCACGCTCGGGTGCAACCCGCCGCTCAACAACAGGTTCTGCCCCGAGGATCAAATCACTCGGGGTCAGATGGCAGCCTTCATCGCACGCGCTCTCGATCTGCCCGAGGTCGGGGAGATCCCGTACACCGACGTAGTCGGCAACAAGTTCGAGCCTGCGATCCGTGCCATCGAGGCGGCCGGCATCGGGTTTGGTTGTACCAAGACCGAGTTCTGCCCCGGCGTCCCGCTCCTTCGCCATGAAATGGCAGAGCTGTTGGTCCGGGCTTTCAGTTACGACAACCCGACAGGAACCAATTACTTCGTGGACGACGAGGGCAACCAGTTCGAGGTCTCGATCAACGCCCTGGCCGCCCACGGCGTCACCATGGGGTGTAACCCGCCGGCCAACACCAAGTTCTGCCCGGACATGCCGCTGAAGCGCTCGCAGATGGCCACCTTCTTCGTCCGGGCCATGCCGTAGCCGATCACTCGACGACCTCGTAGTACTTGTCGACGATCTCCAGCCGCCGTTGCTGGTAGCCCGATGAGGACCCGGCTAACACATGCTCGATCGGGTAGGAGGCGCGGGGGTCGATTCGGGCACGATCAGACGCGATCACCAGGGTGAGCACGTCGCCCTCCGGTCCGGTCGGAGGCTCACCGAGGCGGACCTTGCGCCTCTCCGTGGTGTAGTCGGGGACGGTGCGGCCGAGAAGCTTCTTGACCCTGGCCTTGCCCCTCTCGCCGAGGATGGCGCCGGCGAGACGGCTGGACAGGGGCGCGTCCCAGTGCGTCTGTGCCCGCTCCCGTCCGGAGGGCTGCGGCGGCTTCAATAGCTCGGCGGCAACTGCAGTGGCGCCCCCGACCCGGGTGGCCACCCCGCTCGCCTGGTGGCTGGCCACCAAATCGGCGCGGACGGACGGGTCAAGGAGCCTTGCGGTCTCTTTCGCTACCGTCGGCAGGTCGTCGTCACGTGCAGAAAGGGCGACGCCGAGGTCGGCCAGATACTGCGCGCGTCCTTCTTGGTTGTCGGTCTTGCTCGAAGTGTTGGGGATCAGCAGAGTGGGCACACCAGCAGGTATCAGCTCATGCACCGAGTTGTACCCGGCGGCGCTCACCGTGGCGTCGAACGCGTTGAAGTAGCGAAGCAACGGGTAGACGCCTTTGATCTCGATCACACGTGAGTCATCGACCAGGGGGACCAGGTTGACAGCAACAGGGGAGTTGGTCACGGCCACCTGCCATTCCGGGTGCGCCAGGACCACGTCGAGAGCCGTCGAGCCGGGGCCCGCCACGTCACCGAGCCGGCCCGAGCCCAGTGTCAGAAGGAGTGTCGGGCGATCCGGGTCGAGGCCGAGCTCCCGCGCCGCCGTCTCCCGATCGAGTTGGCTCATGACCTCGAGCAGGCTGATCGGAGGAACCCGGAGAGACTCGGTGCCCGTGGTGGCGCCGGTGTCGATCTCGGATGCGAGATCGGTGGGCTCTATCACGAAATCGAAACCGGCAGTCTTCCGAAGCTGATGCTCGTTCGTGCCCTCGCGCCACATGCCCCGACGCAGCCAGCCCACCACGCAATCGAGTTGTGCGACGGCCCGCATGAATCCGGAGTAGGGCGCCACGCCATCGAAAAGAAGGACATCGGGCCGGACCTCATCGGCGAATGCCGTCAACCGGTCCTGGAGATAGCTGTCCCACTCCTTCCGCACGATGAACTGCGTGGTGAAACTCGGGCAGTACTCGCCTCTGATCCCGAACTCCATGGCAAGGGGAAAGCCGGGGGAGAGGGAGAACATGGTGGTCTCGGCCCCGTCGCCGATGGCCAGGGCGATGGCGAGCTGACGGGTCAGATGGCCCAGCCCCCAGCCGTTGCTGGTGACGAGGAGAATCCTGAGGGGTGCCAACTCGGTCAGCTCAGTGCCTTCTGCAAGGAAGCCGAGGC
>JALDXP010000077.1:0-10766 GCA_032154885.1 Actinomycetota bacterium | reverse complement strand
GTTGTGTCTCAGGCCAACCGTTCGGCCAGCCGGGTGGCGCCACGATGGGCGATGGCGGCGATGGTGATCATCGGGTTCACCCCCGAAGCAGTCGGAAAGCAGGACCCGTCCATCACATAGAGCCCTGCTGTGTCATGGGCCTGATTGTCGGCATCGACCACCGAGGTGGCCGGGTCAGACCCCATACGGGCGCTGCCCATCTGATGGAACGAGAAATAGGACGTCAGATTCGGGCCGTATCCAATGGCGTCGTTGCCCGCCATGAGGTCCTCGATGGTCCCATTGCCGGGGACCCATCGCACCGGGCGAATCGTCGAGGTGATGATCTCGACAGCCCCTGCCGCCGCCAACCATTCGGCACCCCGTCGCACTCCTTCCCGGACATGTCTGCGGTCGTAGTCGGAGATCCGGTATTTCCAGACAGGGCTGCCATCCCGCCTAATGGTGACGCGGCCATGATCATGGTCGCGGAGCAGGATCCCGGCCACCGCCAGGTGACCCAGCCCCAGGACGTCGCGCTTGAACGACGCCCCGTCTTCCCAGCCCAGGAATGCCGCCGGAAACAGTGGATGGACTGGAGCGGTCTCGAACCTGAACCCGTACCCCTGACCATCGAGGTCGGCGAATTCGTCGCTGTAACGGGTCTGCAGCATCCCGTTCCAGGGGTCGAGCCGTTCCTCGAATCGCCCCCAGAGGGCGGTCACCGGATGGATCCTGAGATATCGGCCGGCGGCCTTACCACCCAGCCCGCTTCGCAGGAGCAGGGCTGGTGTGTTGAGTGCCCCGGCTGCCAGCACAACTGCTCTGGCGTGAACCTCGAGGGTGTGTTCACCGACCTGGGCGATTACGCCGGTGACTTGGCCTAGATCCGTCTCGATCAGGCGAACGTCGGCTTCGACGACGATCCGGGCCCCTCCATCGGCAGCATCTTGGAGATAGGTGGCGAGAGTCGAGCGCTTGGCACCGATCCGGCATCCCATGGTGCAAAAGCCGCAGTCCGCCTCGGTGCAGCCGTCCACATTGCGGGGCTGCTCGTCGACGTGCCAGCCCAGATTGCGCAGACCCTTCTCCATTATCTGGTCACGAGCAGATGGTGCGCCATGCTCCTGGTTGGCTCCCAGTCCGTCCTGCACGGCTGTGAGCGATTCGCCGAACCCCTCGCCGGTGAACACCTCCGGAAATCCGGAGATGCGGTCCCACTCCTCCCGAACCGAATCGGGGGTGGAAAACGAAGTCGTGTAGTTGATCACCGTTCCGCCTCCGAGTGTGGACCCGGCCAGCATGAGAACGCCGCCGTCTGCGGTTGAGTTGAGGCCGCCGTCTAGATACATCGAGCCATATGCATCGGACTCCAGATGGGTGAAGTCCGACTCGTTGTGGTAGGCCCCGCGCTCGAGCACGGTCACGGCGAGACCGGCTCCGGCGAGCACGGCGGCTGCGATCCCACCTCCGGCACCCGACCCAATGATCACGACATCGCACTCGATCGTCCGGTCACGGTCCACCACTTCGGTCTGGATTCGCTTCGGCGTTTTCGGGGGAGGGCCATCCGGTCCCGGGTATCCCATCGCAGCCCAGGCCACAGGTGGGCGGGCTGGGTCGTCAGTGGTGACCCACAGGAAGGCGGCAAGTGTCTTCAGTGCCCGAACACCCTTGCGGACGATTTCCACACGGTTGCTCTCCATGGCGAGCAGGGCGGCGGCTCGTTGGTCAGGAGGCATCTCTGTGAACTTCTTCGCCCGGCGGAAGAGCACAAGACCCCCCGCCGCTGAGTCGAGGAGACCGAGGAACAGCGTGAGATCCTTCCGATCGCGTTCGTGCGGTAGGGCTTCGTAGACGTTGGGGAGCCCTGCCGAAAGCCCCAGGTCTGCGCCGGGGGTGGTCCAAGCAGCACCGTCGCCCGGGACGGCGGGGAGGATGGTGTCGACCAACAGGTCGAAGGCGCGGCCGTTGGCCGGGCTGAGGCTCACCGCTCCAAAGATACCTTCATGGTCTTCGGGTAGCTTTCCAGTCGAGGTGGATCGGGACGCACTCACCGACGGTGTGTTCATCCCCGTGGTCATCGACGCCGAGCGCGTCGTCGACGGGGAGGAGATGGTTCGAGTCACCTATTTTGCCGTCACCACCGACGCCCCGGCTGCGGTGTGGGAGGTCGAGCTTCCTGCCGTGGCCCAACTTCACGGCATCGGAGCGCTCGGTCTGGCCGGTGTCGTCTATGGCGCCCTACGAGAGGACGGCGGATCGGGGCCTGCGGACTTCGGCGTGTTCACGGATGCAGACGACGTCGCAGCCATCTTCGCCCTCGAGGAGTCGAGCACGCCGCTCAGCGTGCAGATCGAGGATGTGTGGATGCCACGGTCCTGGTTCGACGATGAGCCAGTCCGGGGTGACGTCTATCGGGTGGGGCTGGAGGTCTTCCAGTCCGCATACCGATACACGGCAGGAGCCATCGGCCCGCCTCTCCTCCTCGAGACCGACGTGAGGGGACAGGTGATCAGCTCACCCGCAGAGACCGAGGCCGTGACCCAGTGGTCACAGGACCAGATCGAGGCCACCAGGCGGGCATTCTCCGACAAGGAGGTCAAGCTGAGATGGAGAGACGATGGCTGAGCTGGCCGTGACCATCATCGATGTCGGATGGGGCGATTCGATCTTGGTCGAGTCGCGAGACGATGCCGGCGACCGTCGCTTCGGTCTGATCGACTGCAACGACTATGAGCGCCAGCGCACCGCCCTCCCTTTCGTCAAGCGCTACTTCGAGCGCATCGGCCGCGACTGGCAGGGGACCGAGCACAACTTCGAATGGGTCCTGCTCACCCATGGCCACGCCGACCACGCCCGAGGCTTGAAGGAGATGATGAACACGTTCGGGACCACCCATTTCTGGTACCCAAAGTCGGTGGCCTCGACCACCTACGGTGTCCTGCTCGACTTCGCCAACCGATCGAATCGTGTGCTTCACCATCAGGCCGTGGATGAGACCAAGATCCTCGCGGCGCCGGAGGTCACGTTCCACTGCGGGTTGCGAATTCTGTGGCCCAACTTCGATCAGATCGACACGGGCAACGAGAACAACAACTCGGTGGTCCTGGCACTGACTCTCGGTGAGGTCACAATCGTGCTCACTGGCGACGCCGAAGCCGAGAACTGGCCCGAGATCGTGGGCCGGCTACCGAGCCACACCACCTACCTCCAGGTGCCGCATCATGGTGGGCGCAACGGCCTGTTCGACCCAAATGACGGGACACCGTGGCTCGATCATCTCAACCCCCGCCATACGCGATTGGTGATGAGCAGCCACGTCGTGCCTCACGGCCATCCACATCCCGACGTGGTCAACGAACTCTCGAATCGTCGCTTCGTCTCCTACCGGACCGATCGAAATTATCACCTCACCCTGAGCACGACCGGCGAGAAGGTCACGGTCGGATACACCCACGTCAGCGGGCGCCTGCCGCGTTGACGGGAAGCTGCGACTTGTCTACGCAGGCTCCAGGTTGCGGTTGACCCGGAACAGGTTGTCGGGGTCGTATTCCGCCTTGACCCTCCGTAACCGCTCGTAGTTGCTCCGATACGAGCTCACGATCCGGGCAACGTCGTCATCGGTCGTCTGGAAGTTGATGTAGTTGCCACCGGTCGAGAACGGCTGGATCCGCTCCCACGAGGAGCGCACCCAGTGCTGATATGCCTCCCCATTCGGATCGGTCGACGGCCAGGCCCCTGCCGCGCCGGTGACATAAGCGGCGTCCCGGTTGCCCACAGCTCCGTCGTCCTCGGCATGCTCGTTCACTGCTCCGGCGATGTGGAACATCATCATTTGCGACATCGGAGACTCGATCCCCTCGGCATTGGCCAGGAAAGCGTTGATGAAGCCGTCGTTCACCTCAGGGAGGAACTCGGTCTTCCAGTAATAGTGGGCACCCTTGGGCTGGGTGGCGTCGAGCATCGACTGCTGCTCTGCGTAGGTCTTGGGCATGATGAGATCGGCGACCGGTTTGCCGAACGCTTTGATCGGCGCCAGGTCTTCCTCCGCCTGCAGGGGATCACCTGTATGGCATGCGACGATGGCCACGATTGGCTTGCCATGCCAGACGTCGGGGATGAAGGGGGCCGGGGGAGCGAGACGCGTGGTGCAAACCAGGGTCAACTCCCGGGAGGCAGTCGCCGTCATCTCCTGATAGATACCGAGGACATCTTCGGCATGGTCGGCTGCCGGCCAAGCGATCAGACCGGCCAAGATGTCCGGCCCGATGTCGTGGAGCCGGAAGGCGAACTCGGTGACGACCCCGAAGTTGCCCCCGCCTCCGCGGATGGCCCAGAAGAGGTCGGGCTCGGATTCGCGGTTCGCAGTCCGAACCTGACCGTCGGCAGTGACGATCTCCACTTCGACCAGGTCGTCCACGGTGAACCCGAATTGGCGGGACAGATACCCGAATCCGCCTCCCAGGGTGAGGCCGGCGACTCCGGTCTGAGAGACGAAGCCAAGTGTGGTTGCGAGACCGTGTTCCTGCGTGGCACGGTCGACATCGCCGAGCAGACAGCCGGAGCCGACACGAACCAAGCGCTGGTCGGCGTCGACGCGGACATCCCGCATGAGTGACATGTCCAGGGTCAAGCCTCCGTCGGCGAGAGCGAGACCCGAGATGTTGTGCCCACCTCCCTTGATTGCAAACAGCAAACGCTGCTCACGGGCCAGGTCGACGGCAAACGCGACCTCGTCGGAGTTCTCGGGCTGAATGACCAGGGCAGGTTCTCTGTCGATCAGCCCGTTCCAGATCAATGTTGCGTCGTCGAAGCCCGGCTCGCCGGGAAGGAGGCGGGCCTTGTCCGGGATCGTCCCGAGGAGGGACAAGTCGATATCGACCTCACCGCCGTCGAGGGTTCGGAGGTTGAGTTTCTCGCTGGTCATGGGAATGCCCTTTCCGCTGTCAACGGTACCGAGAGCCGTTTGTGGCCGCATCAGCAGTGGTATGTGCAGGGTCGAGGAGGCCTGGAATGGCAACGAAAACACTGGAAAAGTTGAGCAAGAGCGAGTTGTACGAGCGAGCCCAGGCAGCTGACGTTCCCGGGCGCTCCCAGATGGACAAGGATGAGTTGATCGAGGCTCTCTCTGACGGAGGACGAGGGCCGAAGAGCCAGCCCTCGACATCGAAGCGCTCGATCTGGAACGGCGCCATAACGTTCGGGTTGATCACCATCCCGGTCGGTCTCTACACAGCTACTGAGGACAGGGACGTCTCCTTCCATCTCCTTTCTGGCAAGGACGAATCCCGCATCGAGTACAAGCGCGTTTCTTCCAAGACCGGTCGGGAAGTCGATTGGGACGACATCGTCAAGGGCTACGAGTATGAGAAAGGGAAGTACGTCGTTTTCACGCCCGAGGAGCTCGAACAGATCGCCCCGGAGAGTGCCCGATCCATCGATGTCGTCCAATTCGTGGATGAATCCGAGGTGGATCCCATCTTTTTCGAGAAGTCCTACTTCGTTGCCCCAACCGACGTGGCGGTCAAGGCCTACGAGTTGTTTGTGCGAGCCCTCACCGAGTCGGGTCGCGTCGCCCTGGCCAAGGTGGCCATCCGGGAAAAGGAGCGACTCTGCATCCTCCGTGTCAGGGACGGAATGCTCGTTCTGGAGACGATGAAATGGCCGGACGAAATCCGACAGGCGGAGTTCGAGCAATTGCAGAAGAAGCCGCGGGTGTCCGCCAAAGAATTGAAGATGGCCCGTCAGCTGATCGACCAGCTGACCGGTGACTTCGACCCGAAGATCTTCGAGGACAGCTATCGGCGCCGGGTCGAGGAAGCAATCGAAGCCAAGATCGAGGGGAACGAGATCACGGTCAATCCGGTCGAGGCTCCGACAGAGAAGGTGGTCGATCTCCTCGAAGCGCTCAAAGCGAGCGTCGATCAGACCCGGACCAAGAAATCAGCCTGATCCCACCCGTTTTGGCGCGCCGATCCCGCCCTATAGAACGGGAACTGCGCGCCAGAATGATCTGGTGACAGGTGGGCCCAACCTCGTAACGACTCCCTACGAGGAGCGGAGAATCGGGGAGCTGACGCGCTGGAAGCGGCGAGCCAATCTCTTCCTCCTCGGAGCTCTGGTCGTCTTCCTCGTCAGTCATTTCTTCGGCGGCGAGGGCGGAGTCAACGGCTTCATCCGAGCCGCTTCCGAGGCGGCACTCATCGGTGGCATAGCCGATTGGTTCGCCGTGACGGCGCTCTTCCGTCACCCGCTCGGCATCCCGATACCGCACACAGCGCTCATACCCGAGAGCAAAGACGAGATCGGACGGGGGTTGGCCGAGTTCGTGCAACAGAACTTCCTCGATCCGGCCAATCTCGGAGAATGGCTGACCAATGCCGAGATCGCGGGCCGGTTGGCGAAATGGCTGGACTCACCCGATCACGCGACTCTGGCGGCGCGTCGGATAATCGAGACCGGATCCACGATCGCCCAGTCCCTCGACGATGAACGTGTGGCATCCGTCATCACCCAGACCTCGCTCGACTGGCTGCGACAAACCCCGGTCACCCCAATCATCTCCCTGGTGGTCGACGCCTGGCTAAAGGGTGGTCGTACCCGAGAGTCGGTGGAGGCGACGCTTCGAGGGCTTGACGTAGTGATCGTCGACAACCTCCCGTACTTCAGGGAGAGCTTCGCCGAGGCCTCGCCGTGGTGGATGCCGGCTTGGGCCGGCGAGCTCGTCTTCGAGCGGATCATCGCGTCCTTCCGAATCCTGGTGGATGACGTGGCATCCGACCCGTCGCATCCGATCCGCGCCGATATCGAGATGATGATGTCGAAGGTCGCCGACGACCTTCGTAACTCCCCGGATCTGGCGGATCGCATCGAGGAATCGAAGATGCACATCCTTGATTCACCGGAATTGGCCGTTGCCCTTCAGACCCAGTGGCAGGTCCTCCAGGAGAGTTTGGCCCGTGCCGCTTCCGGGCCTGGCTCGGATCTCGAGAAGCGCCTGGCGGAGTTGATCCAATGGTGGGCGCATCGCGTGCTCGAGGACGAAGCACTTCGAACTCGTATCGACACGTGGATCGCCGATGCCGCCGAGCGCCTCGCTCATCAGTGGGATGACGAGGTCATAGAGATGATCGAGACAACCGTTGCCAGCTGGGATGCCACCGAGATCTCCCACCGACTCGAGCTTCAGTTGGGCAGAGATCTCCAATTCGTGCGGATCAATGGAACTGTCGTCGGGGCCCTGGTCGGGATCGCCATCCATGCCTTGCTGTTGCTGAGCGGCAACGTCTGAGGGTTACCGCGGCTCCAGACGAAGCGTGGTGCCCAGGGTCTCGGGGAGAAGCATGTTCTCGAGGGAGCGGCCCCGGTACTTCTCTCGCAACCCCGCGGAGGCGGCTTCGATGGATTCGGGATCTGTCGCCGGTACAGCATTGAAGCGAAGGCGTTCGTCACCGATTTCGAGTGTGACATCCGGATCGGCAATCGCCCTCTGGTACCAACGCCCCGCTTCGCCCCGGACAGAGCGGACATAGACGTCATCGCTATTGACCGCCACCCAAATAGTGGTCCCGAAGACTCGCTCGCCTCTTTTGGTCTCGATGACGACCAGTTGGGTGGTGGCGAGCATTTCGAGCTGGTCGGCGGTCAGTGGCACGATGCCAAGCCTAGGTTCGAGCAGTCACCACCCGGGCCGCCTCGACGAGCTCGAACCAATCTTCCGCGCCGAATCTCGGGGACAGGAACCAGTCTTCGACTTCGGCAACCAGCTGATCGGCGCCGCAAGCTACCGCCACTGTCGACCTGGTCCGGGGCCCGCCGTGAGCGCCGCGGAGGTCGGGCAGCTCAGGATCGGCGAACCACCACGCGGGGAGGGAGAAGACAAATGCGACGTCAGGTGCCACCTGCACCCAGGTCTCGACTCCTTGGACTCGTTCGACCCAGGTCGGGTGGATCGCGCCCGGGCCAACGAGCATGGCGGCCGTGCCCTCATCAACGATCGTGAGGTCGAGGCCCTGTTCCGCGGCAACGGTGTGGAGGTCGATGCGCTTGGTCGGGTCGATGGTCTCCTGATCGTGATCCGACGTGACGAGGACCAGATCCTGGTCCCAGCGAATCGCCGAGCCGATGACGGCGAGGGACGAGTCCAACTCCCGGTACGACTCGATGGCCTCCTTCGAGTCCGGCCCGCAGACATGGGCAACGGTGTCGGGGCTGTTGAGCTGAGCGAAGATCATGTCGGGTCTTCGATCAAGTGCCTCGATCACCCTCGCGGCGACCTCACGATCGGTCACATATCCGAACAGATCCAGCTCGGTCCCATCCGGAACCGCACCGTTCGGCGGCCAATGTCTGCCGGCAGTCTGGGCCGCCATCACCCCGATGAGGTGCTGATCGCCAACGACGACTTCGCATTCCCGGTCGAGGAAGGTCGGGGAACGAGGTCCAAGCTCGGACGCAGGCCGGGCCGCGCCATCGACCACCACCTGATTGGTCATGATCCCGTGTTCGAGCGGAAGCTTCCCGGTGACGATGCTGGCGAAATTTGGATAGGTGCTGGAGCACATGACGCTCGTGGCGCCGTCAAGCCGCACGAGCCCGTCGGCCGCCCAACCCGTCAACGTCGGCGTGACCTCGGGTGTCATCGAGCGAGCTCCCAGTCCGTCGAGGACCAGGACAACGACTGTCACTCGCTCACACTTCGAGAATCGCCCCGTGGGTGCCTGGCACGATCTCGTAGGCCTGACCCGTCGCTTGCAACCGCTCGTGCGCCTCGTCGAGCTTCTGATCACTGTGGTCCGGATCGTGATGGAACGTCATGAGGGTCCCGACACCGGTCATGGCGGCGAATGCGAGCACATGGCTGTACGAGCTGTGGCCCCACCCAATCCGCTGGGAATACTCCTCGTCCGTGTATTGAGAATCATGGATCAGCAGATCTGCCCCTGCGGCCAGGTCGTAACCGGAGGTCCACTCGGGGTTATTGGGGAAGTTGTGCATGCCCAGGGCGGGCTCATGGTCGGGGAGATAGGTGAGGACCCTGCCGGCCTCTTCGAGGCGAAAACCGAGGGTTGGGCCGGGGTGAGAGACCAGGTCGGCGGTGACCTGGATCCCAGCGATGTCAAACGTGCCCGGTGGGACGTCGTGAAAGGCCACGTTCGAAAGGTCGCGCACCCGCACCGGGAAGAGCGGCGGGGAAAGATACCGGTTGAGCCGCTCCTTCAGGGTCTGCGTTGTCGAGATCGGTCCCCAGACATCGACCCGGATCTCGGGATCGTGTAGCGGGGCGAAGAACGGCAGCCCCTGGATGTGGTCCATGTGCAGATGCGTGATGAGAACGTCGACCTGTTCCACCGATTCGACGGTCGCCCCGAGTGCGCGCATCCCACTCCCGGCGTCGAGTACTAGGAGCCTTCCGTCCTTTCCCAAGACCTCGACGGCCGAAGTATCACCGCCGTATCTGGCTGTTTCCAACCCCGCGCTGGCAATCGACCCCCTCGTTCCCCAAAGCCGGGCTCTCAGTCCTCGACCTCCCAGAAGGTGGCGAGCACGCCGAGGAATCTCCCGCCCTGACCTTCGATCGGCAGGGCAGTCACCTCGACCGCCCGCCACTCTCCGTCCATTCCCTGGAAGCGGACCGCTCGATGGGCGGGCTTCCTCTTGCTGAGCGCAACCACGACAGGGAAGTCGTAGTCGGGGACTGGCGACCCGTCGAGCTGTGTCACATTCCATGCCCCGATCAGTTGCTCGGCTGCCATCGGGCCGACGTCGTCGAAACGCACTCCGAGCAGACCTTCGGCAGACTCGTTGTAGTAGATGAGGTTTCCCGCTTCATCCATCATCCACATCGGGATGGCCAGATAGCTGGCGAGCTGCCTGAGGAGGATCATCTCCACAGGCTGTTGCTGATGAGGCATGGGGAAGAACCTACTGCCGCCTGCGCTCGAATGTCACCCCCGTAACAGTCGGTATGTCAGGCCGTCATTGTCCACGGCTGCCGCCCGAATCGAGCCACCGGGGAGGTAGACGGCGCCGTCGATCGCCACGAGTGGGTTGCCGTGCAGCCCGTGGGGAAGGGGCTCGATGGTGGCCCATTGCTCGTCTCCTGGCTCGAGCAGCTCGACCGAGGTGAGAGCATGGTCGGGCGAAAACACCTCGCCGCCGGCCACCACGATGGCCCCGTCGATGACCGCCGCACCGAACCCGGAGCGAGCTTCGCCGAGAGGGGGCCCTGCGCGCCAGGTTTGTGTGTCTGGGTTGAAAACCTCGGTGGTGTCGAACACCTCACCTTCCCAACGCCCCGCGATCGCCCAGATTTCCCCGTCGAGAACGACACTGGCGACATGCTCACGCTCCCTGCCCGGCTCTCGCAGCCTCGACCACGAGTCGCCGTCTGGGTCGTAGCGGAGGAAAAGCCCGCCGGGAGCTCCACCCAACACATGGATTGCCTGCCCCACAACCACGGCCGCTCCCGCAGCCACCGGCTCCGGCACGGGAGCCCGATCGACCCAGACATCATCGACCAACTCCCACAAAGACCTGGACGCATCTCCTGACGCTGCATAGCCACCGATGAAGAACGCCCGGTCTCCGACCACTGCCGCCATCCCGTGATGGCGGGCCTCAGGGAGATCGGGAAGGCCGCGCCAGGTGTTGCCTTCGGGCGAGTAGGCCTCGACGGTCGGCGTGACCCCGGTCCGGCCCACGCCGACCTCTATGAATCCCCCGGCGACCACGACCTCGCCCTCGAGCAGGACTGCGGGATGCTCGCTGCGTGCCAGGTTCAT
>JALDXP010000076.1:0-10779 GCA_032154885.1 Actinomycetota bacterium | reverse complement strand
GACACCTCGAGCTGATCAGCCCTCCGAGTGCGTCTCGACCAGGTCGAGGACCTCAGGCATATCCAGCTCGGGGTAGGGATCGGGGGCGAGCAGGCCGAGGATCCGGCTCTGAGAGCGGGCTGAGACGATGATCTTGTCCGACCACTTCCGTTGGAGGTCCGGCGCCGCGGTCCTGCAACAGCCAGGGTCGGGGCAGGTCGAACTCTCACGGTTCTCCGTGTCACGCCCCCGGAACCATCGGGCCTCGACGAATGGAACCCCAACGGTGACCGCATGACCCGGTTCCCGTCCCGCTTCGACATGGGTGGTGCAGAAGAACGTCCCTTCAGGCGTGTCCGTGTATTGATGATGGGTTCCGTAACGCTCAGCCGAGTCGAACGTGATCCGTGCCCCCCAGCGACGGCAGAGACGCTGTGTCTCCATCCCGCCATGACCGTCCCTCGGGATGGGCGCCCCGTCGTTGGCGTAAGCCTTGACCACGGTCCCCATCGCATCGTTGACAATGAGATGAGTCCTGACGCCGAGATGACGTGTGGCCAGGTTCACCGTCCGCCAAGCGGCCATCTCGTATGAGACGTAGAAGAGCTCCTTGACGTCTTCGACATCGATGTCGTGGTTGTCCTTCGCTCCGCTGAGCCTCGCCACCACCGCATCCTCCGGCGCCAGCACGGCCGCGGCGAAGTAGGCCGTCTCTATCCGCTGGCGTAAGAACGTGTCGAGGTCGGGTTCCGTCTCGTGGCCGAGGAGAAAACCGGCAAGGGTCTGCAAGACCGCCTTACGGGCCTGACGTGTGCGCAGGGCATCACGCTGGGCGATGTAGACCCGATGGTGATCGAGGTCGATGATCGACCGGGCAAACGAAGGCATGTCCTCGACCGGATGCAACTCGAACCCGGCGCTGGCACTCAGGTCGAGCAGGTTCCTCGAGGAGAATGGCCCCGCTCCCGAGTACCCGCTCGAGGCAAGTGCGTTCCGCGCTTCGGTCTCCACTTCATCGAGATAGCCGTCCTGACCGGCGAGCCAGGAGGCGACCTCCCCGTTGGCTCGCCTGACGTCCTCGGAGCCGGCCGAGCTCAGGTTGGAGCGCTCCCGCAATGCTTCGTGGAGACCCACCAGGTGGGTCAGTGTCTCGTTGTCGAGTTTGGCGCTCGGCTTGACCGTGGGGAGATGGAGCGAGTCGAAGAACGGGGTTTCCTGCGATCTGAGCAAGGCGATCTCCAACTCGTCCCGCCGATTGGGCGGGCTGGGGTCGAGGAGCTCTGCGAGGTCGACCTCGAGAGCCGCTGCGATCTCGACGACCAGATTGAGACGGGGTTGCTTCTTCCCGTTCTCGAGCAGGGAAAGGTACGGGGCGGGCCGACGCACCGCGGCGCCGAGCTCGTCGAGGGTCATCCCACGCTCGCGACGGTGATGACGAAGCCGACGGCCCAGGATGAGTGGGTCCAACTGCTGAGTTTGAGTCATTTGTCTTCGCTTCCGAAAGATCGTCTATTCTTTAGCCAAGCCTGATTTGAAATTGTAACCTTCTGGGAAAGACACTGCCATCTTATGAACCAGTTTCGAGATACCGAGATCGAACGCCGGGTCCTCGACCCGGAAGCGGTCGCGTTTCTCACCGATCTGGAGCAGGAATTCGCCTGGCAACGCGGCCAGCTCCTCGCTGAGCGCCAGACCCGGCAGCGACACCTCGATGACGGGGAGCAACCAGGCTTTCTGAGCGAGACCCGGCATGTCAGGGAGTCGGAGTGGGTCATCGACCCGGTGCCCGCCGACCTGGCCGACCGCCGCGTCGAGATCACCGGTCCGGTCGACGCCAAGATGATGATCAACGCGCTCAACTCGGGGGCCCGAGTCTTCATGGCCGACTTCGAAGACGCTACCTCCCCGACCTGGCTCAACCTCCTCGAAGGCCAGGCGAATCTGGTCGACGCCTATCGGCGCGAGCTGAGACTCGACACCGGGGAGAAGACCTACGAGCTCGACGACGAGCCGGCGACTCTGGTAGTTCGACCGCGTGGCTGGCACCTCGGCGAGAAGCATTTCCTGGTCGACGGGCGGCCCATGTCCGGGTCGTTGTTCGACTTCGGCCTCTATCTCTTCCACGGTGGGCGAGCTGCGATCGAGGCCGGCACCGGCCCCTATCTCTATCTGCCCAAGCTGGAGTCTCATCTCGAGGCGAGACTTTGGAACGACGTGTTCGTCTGGGCCCAGGATCGGCTCGGTATCCCGCAGGGCAGCATCAAGGCCACCGTCCTGATCGAGACGATCCTCGCCGCACTCGAGATGGACGAGATCCTCTACGAGCTGCGTCAACATTCGGCCGGTCTCAACGCCGGGCGCTGGGACTACATCTTCTCGGTGATCAAGAAGTTCAGGAACGACGCGTCGTTCGTGCTGCCCGATCGCTCCTCGGTGACGATGACGGTTCCGTTCATGCATGCCTACACCGAGCTGATGGTCAAGACATGTCACCGGAGAGGTGCCCATGCCATCGGGGGAATGGCGGCGTTCATCCCCAATCGGCGCGATGCCGAGGTCACCGAGAAGGCAATCGCCGCGGTGAGGGCCGACAAGGCGCGGGAGGCTGGGGCTGGTTGTGACGGCACCTGGGTGGCCCATCCCGATCTCGTTCCAGTGGCCATGAAGGAGTTCGACGACGTCCTCGCGGGACGGCCGAATCAGCTGGACCGCCGGCGCGATGACGTCGCCGTGGAGGCGGACGACCTGCTCGACTTCGACTTCCCCGGATCGGTGACAAGCGCCGGTCTGGAGACGAATGTCTCGGTGGGCATCCGCTATCTCGCCTCGTGGCTTTCCGGGACTGGCGCCGCTGCAATCGACAACCTCATGGAGGACGTCGCCACCGCCGAGATCTCGCGATCCCAGGTGTGGCAATGGGTGCGAAACGGCGTCGAGACCGAAGACGGTGCCCCCGTCACCGAGGCCCGCGTCCGTTCGATAGCCGGGTCAGTGGTCGATCGTCTGGAACAGGACGAGAACCCGTATGGGGAGCGCCTGCCCATCGCCCGGAAAATCTTCGAAGACGTGGCTCTTGGGGAGAGTTTCGTCGAGTTCTTGACATTGCCCGCCTACGAGTTGATCAACTGAGGGAGAGAGATATGTCGCACGTCGCCAATGAGGCCAGCCGTCTGGCCGACGACTGGAAGGCGAATCCTCGCTGGGAGGGCGTCTCCCGGGACTACAGCGCAGAGGACGTTGTGCGGTTGCGGGGAAGCATCAGGGAGCAGTCCACGCTGGCGAATCGGATGGCGATCGCACTCTGGGAGCGTCTGACCACAGAGGACTACGTCAACGCATTGGGCGCCCTCACCGGGGGTCAGGCAGTGCAAATGGTGAAGGCCGGTCTGAAATCGATCTACCTCTCCGGATGGCAGGTGGCGGCGGATGGGAACATGGCCGGGGACGTCTATCCCGATCAATCGTTGTACCCCTCCAATTCCGCTCCGGCACTCGTGGAGCGGATCAACAATGCACTCCGCCGCGCCGACCAGATCCACTGGGCCGAGGGAAAGACCGACATCGACTGGTTCGTTCCCATCATCGCTGATGGCGAGGCCGGGTTCGGCGGCTCGCTCAACGTCTTCGAGCTCACCAAGCGGTTCATCCAGGCCGGCGCCGCCGGGGTCCACTACGAGGACCAGTTGGCGGCAGAGAAGAAATGCGGCCACATGGGGGGCAAGGTCCTGGTGCCGACTGCGCAACACATTCGAACGCTGCAGGCGGCGCGCCTCGCCGCCGACGTGATGGATGTGCCAACCCTGATCGTCGCCCGGACGGATGCGAATGGCGCCACCCTCCTCACGTCCGATATCGACGAGCGAGATCGAGCCTTTGCGACCGGCGAGCGCACGCCTGAGGGATTCCACATGGTCACCGGTGGTCTCGAATCGGCGATCGCCCGCGGTCTCTCCTACGCGCAGTACTCGGACCTGATCTGGTGCGAGACGGCCCGCCCCGATCTCGACGAGGCGAGGGTGTTCGCCGAGGCGATCCATGCCGAGTACCCGGGCAAGATGCTGGCCTACAACTGCTCGCCGTCGTTCAACTGGTCCGAGAACCTCGACGAGGCGACGATCGGCCAGTTCCAGAAAGAGCTCGGCACGATGGGTTATCGCTACCAGTTCATCACCCTGGCCGGGTTCCATGCCCTCAACGCATCGATGTTCGAACTGGCCCGCGGCTATGCCGAGGAAGGAATGCCGGCCTATGTCGCGCTCCAGAACCGGGAATTCGGGATGGAGGGCGACGGGTATACGGCCACCCGGCATCAGCGCGAGGTGGGCGCTGGGTACTTCGATCTGGTGAGCCAGGTGGTGGCCGGGGGAAAGTCGTCGACATTGGCGTTGGAGGGCTCGACTGAGCAGGCGCAGTTCTCGACCCCGGGCTAGTGAATATCGTTGAGGCGTGCATCCACTTCTGGCCATATTCCATGACGCCGCAGTCGGCCGATTCCCCGAGATGGACGGTGGGGTTACCTTTCTTCCAGAGCTCGGCGAGGGTAAGGAGGCGGTCGTGTGTTTCACAGGGCACGCCTTCATCGCCAGCCGCCTCACCGCCGATGACCTGTCCGACCTCGCCCCCGATGGGCTGGGCAGGGCGCTTCATCCCGAGGTCCTGCTCCGAATGGCCGGGCCACGAGGGAGCATCGGGTCGATCGACATCACGATGTTCGCCGATGGCCTTGGTGGCGGAGCCCTGGTGCCCCGGCCCGAGCTGGACCACCATCCCCGGGTGGCTTTCGCCCGAGCCAGGCGGGAGCAGGTACGGGCCTACGGGTCGCCCGACGGCTTGTTCACACTGGGTCTTGGATTGGGAGGGCGACGCGAGATGAGTGTGGAGAACTCCCCCGATGGCCCACGCGGTCGTCACCTCATCCATCAGGCGCTCACGATGACCCCCCATGGAGAGCCCTTGTTCGCGGCCGTAGCGCCTGGGAACGCCCGCTCCGTGCGCTCGTTCCTCGCCTGTGGGTTCATTCCGATTGCGAGCGAAGCACTGGTCAGCGTCGAGAGTTTGGGAAAGGAAGAGCAGGGGCAAGTTAGTGTGAGCCCCAGGAGCAGCGCTGTTCTCGGAGGGAGCCCGTCATGAACATCGTCCACGTGGTGGGCACCGGCACCATCGGAGAGCCCCTCATCGGCCTCCTTGCCGACAACAAGGAGCATTTCGGCATCGAAGAGGTGACCTTTCACAAGCGCACGCCCTTGCTGACCGAGAAAGCGAAAGTCGCCGACCTCGAGGGGAGGGGTGCGGTGTTGGCCGTCGACGAGGAACGGTTCTCGTCCTTTCACGAGCTGGGCCACGCCCCCAAGTACGAGGCCCGCGAGGCGATCGAGCGAGCAACCGTCGTCATCGACTGCACACCGGTGGGCAACGGGATGAAATCGGAGTTCTACGACCACGCCAATGGGCCTAGGGGATTCATGGCCCAGGGCTCCGAGTTCGGGTTCGGGAAGATGTATGCCCGGGGCATCAACGACAGCGCCCTGGTCGCCGGCGACGACAGGTTCC
Organism: Actinomycetota bacterium; assembly: GCA_032154885.1. Taxonomy (GTDB): domain Bacteria; phylum Actinomycetota; class Acidimicrobiia; order Spongiisociales; family ZC4RG35; genus JARDZU01. Next base: position 5,250 of record JALDXP010000076.1, on the reverse strand, counting down.
TCCACATAGTCTCCTGCAACACCCACAACATCGCCGCTCTGGTCCGCTCCTTGGCCATCGACGCCGACGGGACGAACCACCTCGAGGATGGTCGATTCCTCTGCATGAGGCGGGCGAACGACATCAGCCAGGACGACGGCTTCGTCGCCAGCCCAACGGTGGAGTCGCACAAGGACGAGCGATTCGGGACCCACCATGCCCGGGACGCTCATGAGCTGTTCGAGACCATGGGCTACGACCTCAACCTCTACTCGTCTGCGGTCAAGATCAACACCCAGTACATGCACTCGATCCAGTTCTCCCTGCAGTTGGACGAGGACATCACAGTCGAAGACGCCAAGGAGCGTCTCATGGCCAACACCCGGGTTGCCGTCACTCACAAGACATCGGCCAACCAGGTGTTCTCGTTTGGTCGTGACCACGGGTACTTCGGCCGGATCATGAGCCAGACCGTGGTTGCCCTGAGCACCCTGGCTGTTCGGAACGGCAACGAGGTCGTCGGGTTCTCCTTCACCCCGCAGGACGGGAATCCGCTCCTCTCCACTGTCGCGGCGATGCTCTGGTACCTCGACCCGGAGACATTGGACGAGCGCATCGACATCCTTCGTCGCTACCTCTTCCGCGAGATCTGATGCAAGCGAAGGCAGAGGCCTTCGTCGAGGAGGCCATTCGAGCCGTTGCCATCCACGACGTGGCGGAAGCCCGAATCGCCGTCGCCCAGGCCTATGAGATCGACCACACCCTGGACCCACTGGTAGATGCGGTTCATCTCGCCTGCGCCGAGATCGAGGAGGACGGTCTGGTGAGCATCCCGACCTGGAACACACTCGCCGATGCAGTGGGGCCTGGCCATCTCCTGATGGTGGTGGAGTCTTCGCGGGAGTAACCGCACTCTTTTCTAAGCTCCCGGTAATGCCCGCTCCAACGGTTTGGTTGAGCACGCTCGGTTGCGCCAAGAACCAGGTCGACTCGGAGAAGATCGTCGCCATGCTCTCCGAGGCGGGTTATGCCTGGGCCGACACTCCTGAGGACGCCGACGTGGTCATGGTCAACACGTGTGCCTTCATCGAGGAGGCCAGAGCGGAGTCCGTCGAGGCGATCCTCGAAATGGAAGACCGCATGCGGCCCGACGCCCGGTCAGTGGTGATCGGTTGCATGGCCCAGCGATTCGGGTCGGAGGTCGAGGCCGCCCTCCCCGAGGTCGATGCCGTGCTCGGGATCGATCGCTACGGGGAGTTGGTCGGTGTGATCGACGGTCTGACGGGCTGGGAGCCAGTCGGTTTCCGGCGGCGTCCGGTAATGGACATCCTCCACGCCACGGGTCGCCCTGTCTCCGACCTGCCATATGCCTACTTGAAGGTCGCCGAGGGTTGCGACAAGCCGTGCACGTTCTGTGCCATCCCCTCGATCCGGGGCAAGCAACGCTCGCGGCGACCGGTCGAGATTCGGGAGGAGCTCGAGTTGCTGACGGCCGCGGGTGCGAGTGAGATCGTGCTGGTTGCCCAAGACCTGGCGGCCTACGGGCGGGATATCGATGCACCCGGCGGGCTACCGGAGCTCTTGGTGTTTCTCTCCGACGTCCCCGGTCTCGAGCGTCTCCGATTGCTCTACTTGCATCCCCGAGAGATTCGCGAGCGTCTCCTTGTCGAGATGACCACCAACGACGTCGTGGCTCCGTATTTCGACCTCTCTCTCCAACATGTCTCAGGCCCGCTGCTTCGTCGGATGAAGCGGCCCGGGAACTATGAAAAGCACCTCGCTCTTGTTGGGCGGATCCGCGAGCTCCAACCAGACGCTGCCCTGAGATCCTCTTTCATCGTCGGCTTTCCCGGCGAGACCGACCAGGAAGTCGATGAGCTGGCTGATTTCCTGGTCGAATCAGAGCTCGATTGGGCCGGGTTCTTCCCCTACTCGGCCGAACCGGGCACTCCGGCGGCCGCGATGGACGACCAGGTTCAGCGCGAGCTCACGATGGAGCGTCTCCGTCAACTGACTTCGATCCAGGAATCCCTCACCGAATCCCGACATGCCGAATGGCTGGGCCGGGTCGATCGGGTCCTCGTCGACCAGGTGGAAGACGAGGTCCCGATCGGTCGCTCCCACCGCCAGGCTCCCGAGATCGACGGGGTCGTACGGATCGACGGCGGTCGGGTTGGGGAGTGGGTCACCGTCGAATACACCGGTGTCTTCGGCCCTGACATGGAGGCGGTATTGGTGCCCGGTCGATGATCGTCGAAGTCATCGCAGTGGGGACCGAGCTCCTCCTCGGACAGATCATCAACTCAAACACTTCCATCATGGGAGCTGCCCTAGCCGAGCAGGGCATCGACGCCCATTACCAGCAAACGGTCGGCGACAACCTGTCACGCATCGCCACGGCGATCAGAGTCGCACTCGACAGGTCGGATGCTGTTGTGATGACGGGCGGCATCGGGCCTACTCAGGACGACATAACTCGTGAGGCGGTCTGCGAAGTCACCGGGCGCGAGCTGATCTTCAGCGAGGACTATGCCGATCAGCTGAAGGAATGGTGGTCGAGAAGGGGACGGGAGATGCCCCAGAGCAACCTGCGTCAGGCGTATCACCCGGACGGCGCCGAGATGATCCCCAATCCACGCGGGACGGCGCCCGGTCTCATGCTCGAGCATGAGGGCAAGCTGATCTTCTGCGTTCCTGGCGTCCCCGCCGAGATGGAGCATTTGATGCTCACCGAAGTGGTGCCGAGGCTGGTGAAAGCCATGGGAAGCCAGCAAGTGATCGCGAGCCGAGTCATTCGCACCTGGGGTCGCCCCGAATCGGAGGTTGCCGAGATCCTTGACGACCTCTACACCTCGTCGGTAAACCCATCGCTGGCTTTCCTCGCGTCGAATTCGGAGATCAAAATTCGGGTCACGGCCAAGGCGGCCACTGCGGCCGAGGCGCGGCTTCTCATCGAGCCGATGGAGAGGGAGGTGGTTGCCCGTCTGGGGGAAACGGTCTTCGGATCGGATGACGAGACCATCGAGCGCGTTCTCCTGCGGCTTCTCTCGGACCTTGGATACACGATCGGGACCGCAGAATCGATGACGGGCGGCATGGTCAGTGCCCGACTGACCGAGCTCCCCGGCTCGTCCGACGTGGTCAAGGGGGGACTCGTCGCATACGCCTCTGAGTTGAAGCAGAGGCTGCTCGGATTGGCGGATGTCACCGAGGTCGTGACCACCGACGCGGCCCTCGCCATGGCACAAGGGGCGAGGAATTTGCTCGATGTCGATGTTGCGATCGCAGTGACCGGGTCGGCCGGTCCCGAGCCGCTGGAGAAACCGGTAGGCACCGTGATCGTCGGCGTCGCCACGCCTGCCGACGCTCGTGCCCGGGAACTGAGGTTCAGTGGCGACCGGGAGCGGCTGCGGACGTACGGCACCGCTGCGGCACTGCACCTCGCCCGGCTGGCCCTCATCGGCAAATGGTGGAAGGAGTAGCCACCCGCGTCTTCGTCGCGGTGCCCCTGCCCGACGAGGTCCGGATGGCGCTGGCGGACAGGCTCGAACCTCTCGCCATGCCCGGAAAAGTGGTGCCCCCGGAAAATTGGCACATCACCCTCCGTTTCCTCGGGTGGACCGACGATGTCGCCTTCGACCGGATGCTGGCCGCGCTCGACGAGTCGGACCTGGGCTCGCCGTTCAACGTGATGCTGGGCAGGATGGGCGCCTTTCCCCGGCCGAGGAGCGCCACCGTGATCTGGCTTGCGGTCTCCGAAGGGCTGACCCGGCTCGAGGAGCTGGCGACCATCGCCGAGGAGGCGGCACAGAGCGCCGGCTTCGGCCCCGAGGAGCGGCCATTCCGGGCTCATCTCACCCTGAGCCGGGTGCGGCCGGCGGAGGACGCGAGCGATCTCCTCGATTCCTTCCAGGGTGCCGATCTCGGTTGGCGGTGCGGGTCCGTGGTGGTCTATCGGTCGCATCTCGGGCGGGACGGCGCCAGATACGAGCCCCTTGAAACCTTCCCCCTGACCCGGTAAATCCATTGACGAACACCTGTTCGGTCTAATATCGGATGACTCAGGACAAGATCTGTCCCATCGGGCAGATACCTTGGCCGGGATAGCAGATCGTCGTAGGTACTCATGCCAGAGGGACCCGAGAAGATGGGGAAGAAGGAGCCGAAGATGGAACGTGACAAAGCACTGGACATGGCGGTCAGCCAGATCGAGCGTCAGTTCGGCAAAGGGGCGATCATGAAGATGGGGGAGGCGGCCAACCGCAAGGTGGACGTGATCTCCACCGGCGCCCTCTCCCTCGACCTCGCCCTGGGCATCGGTGGTGTTCCTCGCGGGCGCATCGTCGAGCTCTACGGGCCGGAGAGCTCGGGCAAGACCAGTCTCGCCCTCCACATCGTGGCCGAGGCCCAGCGCAACGGTGGCATCGCCGCCTTCATCGACGCCGAGCATGCCCTCGACCCGATCTATGCCAAGGCGATCGGAGTCGACGTCGACGAGTTGCTCATCTCCCAACCCGACACCGGGGAGCAGGCGCTCGAGATCGCCGACATGCTGATTCGGTCCGGGGCGCTCGACGTCCTCGTCATCGACTCGGTGGCAGCCCTGGTGCCCCGCGCCGAGATCGAAGGCGAGATGGGTGATTCCCATGTCGGTCTCCAGGCCCGGCTCATGTCCCAGGCCCTCCGCAAGCTGGCCGGGACCCTGAACAAGTCGAGGACCACCGCCGTTTTCATCAACCAGCTTCGGGAGAAGATCGGCGTGATGTACGGGAGCCCCGAGACCACCCCCGGTGGGCGGGCGCTCAAGTTCTACTCCTCGGTCCGCCTCGACATCCGACGCATCGAGACCATCAAGGATGGCACCGAGAGCGTTGGCAACCGGGTGAAGGTCAAGGTGGCCAAGAACAAGATGGCCCCGCCCTTCCGTCTCGCCGAGTTCGACATCATGTTCGGCGAGGGGATCTCCCGAGAGGGCAGTCTCCTCGATGTCGCTGTCGAGCACGGCGTGGTCCGCAAGAGCGGAGCCTGGTTCACCTTCGACGACGACCAGCTGGGCCAGGGCCGGGAGAACGCCAAGCGTTTCCTGCGGGAGAATCCCGAGGTCGCAATGCAGCTCCAGGCCAAGGTGTACGAGTTGGTCGGCCTCGGGGAGTCGGTCCCGGGAGATGAAGCCGACCCAGCCGTCGATGAGGAGGTCGCGGCAGGCGGGGAAGAGGCCAACGGGGCCACGGAGTAGTGGTATTCCATTTCGCGATCTGCGTGTAGCATCGG
>JALDXP010000075.1:0-10822 GCA_032154885.1 Actinomycetota bacterium | reverse complement strand
ACCCGTACTCGGGTGCGTCGGGCCTGTATCAGTTCCTCCCGTCGACCTGGGCGTCGGCGTCTCCCAACGCCGGCTTCTCAGGGGCCAGCGCCTTCGACGCGGAGGCGAACATCGGGACCGCCGCCTGGCTGGCCAATCGATATGAGGAGCTCGGCAAGGGGTTCTGGGGCCCTTGGTCCTGCCGGAGGGTGTTGGGTTGACGCTCGGTGGCGGCGGAGTGATGGACCAGGAGTGGTTCTACTGCCTCGACCATCGCACGGTTGAGCTCGTCGACGGCTGCCGCGCTGCAGTCCGGATCGGGCCCTTCGCCACCCGGGAGGAAGCGGCCAACGCACTGGAGACCGTGGAGCGTCGCAACCGGGAGTGGGACAACGATCCCGAGTGGTCCGAGGAATGATCCTGAGGTTTGACCGACCCGGAATCGGCAATACCGGGCGGCCCTCTTAGAATCTCGCCGCTCGATGGAGACTGCCAAGCCCGACTCACGACAGCAGATCTTGTTCATGTCGCTGGCCCTGGCCGCAACCCTGCCCGGGGTCTATCTCCGGATCACCGGCATCCATCCCGAACCGATACTGGCCGCGATCCTCTATGGAATGGCCATCGTCGGGGCCGCCTTCATCCTCTCCTGGGCCGCAGAGGTGATTCAGATGGACATCGCCGCCGGGCTCGCCCTCGCACTGCTCGCCCTGATCGCCATTCTCCCCGAATACGCGGTCGACTTCGTATTCACCGCCAAGGCCGGCGAGGAGTTCGCCGAAACGGGGGCAGCGACCCAGTACGGCCCTCTCGCGTTGGCCAACATGACTGGTGGGAATCAGCTCCTGATCGGGCTGGGCTGGCCAATGGTGATCCTGATCGGAACCTGGCGGGTGAGGAAGACCCGGGTTGCCCCATCGGAAGCGGAGGGGACCACCGCCACCGAGATCAACCTCTCCCGATCCCAATCAGTGGATATCGCCTATCTGACCATCGCCTCGCTCTACGGATTGACTCTCTTCCTCAAGGACGAACTGTCCCTCTTCGACGCAGCGGTGTTGGTAACGATCTACGTCCTCTACCTGAGACGCTTGTCCGGAGCACCTACCCACGAGCCCCATCTGGTTGGTCCTTCCGCCTACATCGGGTCCTTGCCCAAACGGACCCGACGGATCATCAACTACACCATGTTCGTCGTTGCAGCCGGTGTGATCCTGCTCTGCGCCGAGCCGTTCGCCGAGTCCATCATCGAGCTGGGCGAGGCGATCGGGGTCAGTGAATTCCTCCTCGTCAAATGGATCGCACCCACTGCCTCCGAGGCGCCCGAGTTGCTGGTGGCGACCTTGTTCGCCTGGAGGCTCGCCTCACGGACCGGCCTGGGAGCGCTCATCTCCTCCAAAGTCAACCAATGGACTCTCCTCGTCGGGTCGCTGCCCATCGTTTTCTCCATCTTCGCCGGGGTCCTCCACGGGTTGCCGCTCGACACACAGCAGCGGGTCGAGCTGTTCGTCACTGCGGCGCAATCGGTCTTCGCCGTGGCCATCGTCGCCAGCCGGTCGGTGAGTCGCAAAGAGGCCTGGGTCATGCTCGGCCTCTTCGTCGCCCAGATCGGTGAATCTCTCCTGGCGGAGCTCGGCCATCTGAATGAACAGCAATCGGCCCAAGCTCGGATCGGGGTCGGGATCGTGTTCCTCATTGCCGCGGCCTGGGTGTTGCGCAAGGACTTCAGAGCATGCCTGGTCAACGTGCGCGACGGTCTCCGCACCCCGTGGAGCGAGCTCGCCGCCGAAGAGCACGTCTAGATCTCACGACGAACCCCTTCAATTCTGTCGGGTGGGTGACGTATCTTCGGTGGGTACGACCGAAGGAGCTGTCTTGGCCTCCAAGCATTTCACTCCCGCCCTGTTCGCCTTCCTCCGCGAGCTGGAAGCAAACAACGAGAAGACCTGGTGGGATGCGAACAAGGATCGCTATGCCGCCTTGGTGCGGGACCCGGCCCTCGACTTCATAACCGACTTCGGCGGGCGGCTGCAGAGAATCTCGTCCCACTTCGTGGCTGATGCGAGGACGACCGGCGGGTCGCTGATGCGGCCATACCGCGACACGCGATTCTCTAACGACAAGACCCCTTACAAGACAAATGTCGGCATCCAGTTCCGACACGAGGCTGGCAAAGACATCCACGCTCCCGGCTACTACCTCCACCTGGAGGCGGGCGCCTGCTTCGCCGGCGTCGGGCTGTGGCATCCCGAGACCGAGGTTGCCCGCACCCTTCGCCAGGCGATCAACGACGGGGCCGCCGAGTGGGCGGCCGCAACCAAGGGCGAAGGGTTCACCAAGACCTGGTCTATCGATCAAGACGAAGACGAGATGCTGAAGAGAGTCCCGCCCGGATTCGACCCGAATCATCCCTACGCCGATGACCTCCGAATGAAATCCTTCATCGCCGGGGCCAATCTGACCCAAAAGCAGGTCACCAGTGCCGGCTTCGACGAGGAGTTGGCGACGATGTTCTCGAGGGCGGGTCGATTCACTTCCTTCCTGTGCGATGCCCTCGGGCTGCCCTTCTAGGATTGCGGAGCCGGGTGCAGCGCCTAGCTTGACAATGGTTCCTGGGGGACGAAGAAGATGACGACTTTCCCGGGCGTCGCGACGCTCAAGGAAGACAACGTTCCGGTCATGGTGGGGCTGGACGACGAGAAGATCACGCTCGTGTCGGGCGAGGTCTCGATCGGCGAGTGGCTGGCCGGCCAGTATGAGGTGATCGACCTCGGCGCGGGCGAGTTCGTGATCGAAGCCGAGGACGACTCGATTCCGTTCGTCCCCGACGACCCGAGCAGCTTCGCCCTCGGGATACAACGGGACATCGAGACACTGGCAGCATCGCAGGAGGCGGGCCGGTCGACTGCAGCGCTCGAGGTCAATGACGGGCCCCCACCAAAGCCGTCCACCGTGGCCGCCTTCTGGGCACTCGCCATCATCACCGCTGCCCTCGGCATCTGGGCAACGATCTCGCTGTTTTGATCGCAGCTTCTAGCTCGGCAGCTCCATCCAGCCGCCGACACGGTCGAGGAGATACTCGCTCACCTCGTGTGACCGATCGAGCACATCGCAAAGCTGGTCCCGGCCCATGAGAACATCCACGAGGCTCACCGAAGCGCGACCAGTCAATGTCAGCCTGCGCTCGGGTGCGTCGGTGACCGCCCCGTAGGAGTCGATGGCGGACACCTCGACGGGGAGGGTGACGCCGGCCAAACCGGCGAGGTCGGTGGCGAGAACCAGGAGATCCGGCGGGCTGTGCAATGGCGGCACGGCCCAGTTGAAGAAGAGATCGAGGTGATAGACGTTCTCCGGCTCCTCGAAGTCGGCGTCCATCTCGTCGAGGGCTTCACGCAAGGACAGGATCACCTTTGGGTCGACATCGAGAGCTACATGGAGGTCGATCGGCCCCCCGCACCCAGCTTCAGGATGGAGATCGACTTCCCATGACTGGCGCAACGAGTAGGTCTCGACGAAGTGACGCTCATCATGGACATGGAAACCGTGCTCTGTCGCGTGCTCTTTGAGATCGGTGACGAACCCGGCGATGTCAACTGACATTGAGCGTGAGGTTATTGGACTCCGGTTTCAATTGACAGAGGTCAGCGGCGACTTCGGCGCCACCCGGCGATCAGCCCGGCCACAAATGCCAGGAAGGCAGCCTGAGGGATGCCGGCCGGTGGCTCCGCCACCACCACTTGAGGGTCGGTGTAGATCGGTCGGGCAGGCTGAACCTCCGCTGCCTCCATCCGGTCGATGTAGGCCTTGGTCACTTCCGCCCCGTACAGGAACACCATGGCCAAAAAGTAGGCGAGGAAGAGGACCACGACGAAAGAGCCAGCAAAGCCGAGCGCCGTGGTGGGCCCGGCGATCTCGAAGTAGATACCCACCCCATATGCAGCGATGAGGAAGACCACCGCGGTGAAGGCACCTCCGACCCATGCCGGCCGCCACGGGATCGCCGCCACGGTCATTGTCTTGAAGATCAGGGCGAAGACGAGCGGGAGCAAGATCACCGACGCAAGCGGGGTCAGCACTGTGATCAGGTCGTCGACCGCGGCGAACGTGCCGGGGAGCAGGTTGGTCAAGAAGCCCACGATCGCGTTGATCAGCCACGTGATTACCAGCAGGAATCCGAGGCCAAGCACCCAGAGGAACCCGATGCCCCGGAGGCGGACCATGGCCACCACTCCGGTCACCTCCTTCTGGGGCACGTCGAAAATGTCGTTGAGATCACGTTGCATCTCGAGGAACAGGCTCGAGGCGGTCCAGAGAAGCAAGATGCCGCCGATCAAATAGGCCGTCCCCGTGGAGCCGAGGGCGGATGTCAGTATGTCATTCACGATCCGGGCAACCTCGGGTCCCACCACGGACTCGATGCCCTCGACGATCTCCTGCTGGGCCTCGGCCCGACTGCCCAGGAAACTCCCGAGAACGGCAACGGCGATCATGAGGAGAGGCGCCAGAGCGAAAACGGTGCGATAGGCAATGGCCGCTGCCATCCGAGAGGCGCGATCGCGGCCGTATTTCTGTGCGGCGTCGGCCAGGAGCTCGGCAGGCCTTTGTGCCCATGATGGGAGTCGTTCGATGTACTTCTCCATCTCGGGGTGCAGGCTATCGCTGCTTACACTCGCCCCCCGTGAGTCATCCCTTCGAGCCACCCATCGAGACGATGGAGGCCAAGACATCTGAGCAGTGGCCCAAGGGGGAATACCTCTATGAGCCGAAGTGGGACGGCTTTCGATCGATCTCTTGGTCGAACCCGGAGAACCGGATCGACTCCCGGAACCAGCGCCCGCTCCTCCGCTATTTCCCCGAGTTGACTCCCGCTCTCGCTCAGTTGCCGGCCGGCACCGTCGTCGACGGCGAGATCGTTGTCGTGGTCGACGGGGTGACCGACTTCGACACGCTCCAGCAGAGAATCCACCCTGCTGTGTCCCGGATCACAATGCTCTCCGAACAGACTCCAGCCGAGCTGATCGCCTTCGACCTCCTCGCCGACCGTGGGAAGGACCTTCGAGAGCGCCCTTTCAACGAGCGGAGGGACCGTCTCGTGGATCTGGCCGGCAAGCTCGCCGATCCCTGGCACCTCACCCCCCAAACCGATTCCGAGGAGGTGGCCCGAGGCTGGTTCGACGAGTTCGAGTCCGCCGGCTGTGACGGCATCGTGGCCAAGGTCCCCGATCTCGCCTATCAGCACGGGAAGAGGGCGATGATCAAGATCAAGCACCGCAGAACCATCGATTGCGTCGTGGGCGGCTTCCGTGAGCACAAGGACGGGGGGAAGATCGGATCCCTCCTCCTCGGTCTCTACGACGAGCGCGGTGAGCTGCATTTCATCGGTCACTGCTCTGGGTTTGGGGACGTCGACAGGGTCGAGATCTTCAATCGGTTCAAGGAACTCGTGGTCGATGACAGCTTTGGAGAACAGGCACGGGCCCCCGGCGCCCAGAGCCGCTGGTCGGCCGGCAAGTCTCTCGATTGGACTCCGGTGGAGGCCGGGGTGGTGGTGGAGGTCAGCTACGACCAACTGGAAGGCGACCGGTTCCGGCACGCCACCCGTTTTCACCGCTGGCGGCCCGACAAAGACCCGCTCCAGTGCACCGTGGAGCAATTGGAGCGTCCAGAAGGCCCCGGATTCCGCGAGGTGGTGAGTTGAGCGCAATTCTCGAAGTCGACGACCTCACCCACGATTACGGCGAGGTCCTCGCCCTGAACGGGCTCACCCTCGAGGTGCCGCCGGGGGTGACCGGGCTGGTAGGAGCGAATGGGGCGGGCAAGACCACGATGCTCCGGCTCATGCTCGGGCTCCTCCACCCCGCCGCGGGTTCGATGCAGGTCCTTGGTCACGACCCGCAACGCGAGCCTCTGGTGGTGCGATCGAGGATCGGCTACATGCCCGAGGGCGAATGCTTGCCCAAAGACCAAACCGCGGCCGATTTCGTCTCCTATGCCGCCCAGCTCGCAGGCATCCCTTCACATGAGGCCAAGCGCCGATCGTCGGAGACCCTGTTCCTGGTTGGACTGGAAGAGGAGCGCTTCCGTTTCCTGGGCGACTTCTCTACCGGCATGCAGCAAAGGGTCAAGCTGGCACAGGCCATCGTTCATGATCCAGACCTCCTTCTCCTCGACGAGCCTGCCTCGGGCCTCGATCCGGAAGGGCGCACCCAGATGCTGGATCTGATCAAGAGACTTTCCGATTTCGATGTCAACGTCATCGTGTCCTCGCACGTCCTGACCGACATCGAGCAGACCTGCGACTGGGTTGTCATGCTCGACGCGGGGAACCTCCTCCGGTCAGGCCCCCTCCAGGGTTTTGAGAAGCTGGGGACGGTCCTTGTCGAGGTGCTCGAGCACCCCGACTCAGTGGCGGCGGCGATCAGGGACCAGGGCTTCGACGTCGTAGTCGACGGGCTGCGGCTGGTCGTCGGTCCTGGCGACGAGAGCATCGAGCCGGTGGTCGTTTCCGCCGTGGCGGAGGCCGGCTCCGGGTTGGTGCGGATGATCCGAGGATCGGCTTCGCTCGAGGACCTGTTCCTCAATCGGGAAACCGTCTAGTGGCCGACCAGGTCATCTACGACCGCGGTTATCGCTCCTACGACGGGCCACGTCTTGGCCCGAAGGGCGCGAGAAGGGCGGTCTACAAGGACGGCGTACGTCGCGTCCTGGGCCTGGGGCGCAAGGCTCGGCAAAAGATCTTCCCATGGTCGCTAATCGTCATCGCCATCATCGCCGCCGCCGTTTTCGTAGGCATTCATTGGGCGATTGGCAACATCGAGGAAAGTCTCCGTCAGGAGATCCCCACTTACGGTGGGCTCTTCGACTTCTACTCGGGCATCTCCCTGCTGTTCATCGCCCTGGCCGGCCCTCAACTTCTCATACCCGACCGGACGAGAGGAGTCCTTTCGGTCTACTTCTCCCGGCCACTCACAGTCGATGGCTACCTCACCTCCAAAGTGGGTGCCTTCGCCACCGTGGTTGGGGCCATCTATCTCCTTCCCCAGCTGGTCCTACACCTCGGTCTCGCCCTCATCGCAGAGGAGGGCTTTCTCTCCTATCTGGGCAGCAACCTCGACATCTTGTGGAAGGTCCCGGTCACGACTCTCGCCTTCGTCTTGGCCCACGGGGCAGTGGTCTTCGCTCTTTCCGCTGTGATCGATCGGACCGGCATCGCAGCAGCCGCCTTCCTCGGCACCCTGTTTGCCGGCGCCGCGGTGGCGGGGAGAGTGGCTGAAGCCGGCTTCCCGGGTGCGAGATACTTCTCATTGCTGGCGATCGACCACCACCCCAGGATCATCAGGGACTACTTCTTCGGGGATACCGTCGAGTACGCCCCCGAGGTGGCCGGGTTCGAGGTGTGGGTGTCCGTCGTAGTGATCGTCGGGCTGGTGGCGCTGGCCGCGTGGTTCGTCCGCTTTCGCTACCGGAGGCTGGCGTGACCGACACCATCGTCGTAGCCAACCTGTCCAAGTGGTTCGGCCTCAAGGTCGCGGTGAGCGAGCTCAGCATCGGCTTTCGCCCGGGAGTGACCGGTCTCCTCGGTCCCAACGGCGCCGGCAAAACCACTCTCCTCCGGGTGATGTCCGGTCTGCAACGGCCATCCCAAGGGGAAGTGAGGATCCTGGGGGTCGATCCCCGCCAGCACACCGAGATCTACCGCAAGATCTCCCTCGTGCCCGAGGACGAATCGGTGTACGACCGGCTGACCGGTCGACAGTTCGTCGAGCTGGCCGCTCGATTGGCAAAGATCGATCATCCGGTGGAACGCTCGGAGACTGTCCTCGATACGGTTGGCCTCACCGATGCAGCCGATCGGGCGCTTGGCGGCTTCTCCAAGGGGATGCGACAGCGGGCCAAGGTGGCGGCGGCCCTCGTCTCGGATCCGGAGATCCTCCTTCTCGACGAGCCCCTCAACGGGGCCGATCCGGTGCAGCGGGCGCAACTGATCGCCCTCTTCAAACGGCTCGGAGCCGAGGGAAAGACCTTGCTGGTTTCGTCACACGTATTGACCGAGGTGGAGCGGGTGTCCGACCGTGTTGTCGCCATGGTCGACGGCCGCCTCGCTGCAGTTGGCGACGTGGCGACGATCCGGGCCGCGATGACCGACAAGCCCCGCCGGATCTACGTGGACACCACAGACCCACGCAAGCTGGCTGCGGCGTTGATCGCCGGATCCGACGTCCTCGGGGTCCAGGTCGACGGCGGGACGGTTCACGTCGAGACCAGAGACGCCGGCGACCTCGCCCGCCGTCTGCCCGCCATCGCCGTCGACCATTCGATCGCCATCAGCAAGGTCGAACCAGTCGACGAGTCGCTGGAATCGGTATTTCGCTATCTGGTCGAGGGTCGGTAATGACCCTGGCTCTCCATCTCTACCGACGGATCATGCGCCGGGGACGGGTCATCGGCCTGCTCGCCCTTGCCGCGATCCCTGGCCTGGTGTTTTGGCTCTCCGCCTTCGACGCGCCCGAGAGCGACCTCACCACTCTCTATACAGACATCCTGGCGTCGGTCGGATACACCTTCGCCATTGCCGCTCTCATCCTGACCACCGCGACGCTGCGTGACGAGCGCGACAGCGGCACCTTGCCCTACATCTACATGCGTCCCATCGCCAGGACGAACATGGCCGCACAATCGATCGTTGCCGGAACGGCTGCTGCCCTCGTCATCGGGATTGGGGGTTGGATCGCCTCCGCGGTGGCCCTACTGGCGGTCGGGGGCGATTTGCAGACGGCGGTTCCTTCGCTGTCGCTGTTCGTGGCGGCCGGCATCGGATACGCAGCCATCTTCGTCCCCCTCGGGTACCTGGTCCCCCGGGCCCTGCTCTTCGGTCTCGGCTACATCCTCGTCGTAGAGACCATCCTCGCCTTCGCGGTGGAGGGCCTGGCCCAGATCTCGATCTGGAGGATCTCCCTCTCCATCTACGCCGGGCTCGACGACGGTTTCGGCGAAGTGGCGACCCAGGCGATGACACCGGTCACGCCCGGAGTATGGGGCGGGGTGACCAAGCTGGCCGGCGTGCTCTTGATCGGGTTCGTCGTCCTCACCTGGGCCCTCCGGAAACGGGACGCGCTGTAGGCCCTTCGTTTTGGCGGCGCCGGAATGGTTGGACGAAGCGTGTTACCGACTTGTCCCTTGACAGCTCGTTTCACTTGCTGTATCTATCGCGTAGTTCGGTCGACCGACCGATGGCGATGAGGTGAGAGCGTGGTCGAGCCAGGGACGGGCAACAAGATCCTCCGGGCGGCGAAGGAGTCGCTGCTCGAGCGGGGCTATGCACAGCTGTCCACCCGGAGCATCGCTGAGACGGCCGGGGTGCCCCTCAGCCAGATCCACTATCACTTCGGGTCGAAGCAGGACCTGGTGCTCGCGGTGCTCGAGGATGAGAACCGACGTCTCCTCCAGCGGCAGGCGGAGATGTTCCACCTCGAGCTACCGCTGTGGAAGCGTTGGGAGCAGGCGTGCGACTACCTGGAAGAGGACCTCGACACCGGCTACGTGCGGGTTCTGCAGGAGATGACCGCCGTCGGTTGGTCGAACCAGCAGGTGGCCGAGGCGGTCCGGGAGAGCCTGAAGGGTTGGTTCGATCTGTTGGCCGAGGTCGCGAGGAGAGCATCGGAGCGCTTGGGTGGGCTGGGCCCGTTCACCGCTGCCGAGGCATCGGTACTGGCCGGAGCGCCCTTCCTGGGTGTCGAGGCGCTGATCCTGCTGGGCTTCTCCGAGGAGGAGTTGCCGATGCGTTCGGCGTTGAGGAAGGTGGGAGATCTGCTCCGGAGCATGGAGGAGGATGATGCGGGCTAGGTATGCCGACGTAGAGGGTTTCGTGGACCGTGATGGCCTCCGCATCGGATACGAGGTCTTCGGCGACGGGGAGCAGACCATCCTCCTCCTCCCCACCTGGACGATCCTCCACTCCAGGTTCTGGAAGATGCAGGTTCCCTATCTCTCCAGGCGGCACCGGGTCATCACCTACGACGGTCCGGGGAACGGGAGGTCCGACCGCAGCACCGAACCAGAGCGGTACGCCATCGACTCCTACGTCGATGATGCGGTGAAGGTCCTCGATGTCTGTGGAGTCGACCAGGCCGTGGTAGTGGGGGTGTCGAGAGGCGCCCAATACGGGCTGCGCCTCGCCGCCCTGCACCCGACCCGGGTGCGCGGTCTGGTCATGATCGGAGCAGCGTTGCCCCTCGGGCTGCCGGCCGCCGGGAGGGAGCGAATCGAGGAGACGTTCTGGCAGCCCTATCCACAGCCTCCCAAGGGCTGGGACAAGTACAACCTCGCCTACTGGCACGATCACTATCGAGACTTCCTCGAGTTCTTCTTCGCTCAGGGCTTCGCCGAGCCGCACTCCACCAAGCCCATCGAGGACACGGTGGGCTGGGCGCTCGAGACCGAGCCGCAGATCCTCGAGGCCGACTCGAGGCGCCCATTGCTCGGCCTGACCGGTGAAGAAGCCATAGCTGCGGTGAACTGCCCGATCCTGGTGATCCACGGCACGCAGGATCGAATCCAGTCGCACAGTGCCGGCGAGAAGGCGGCCCGGCTGAGCAAAGGCACCTTCGTGTCCTTGGAGGGGGCCGGGCATTTTCCCAACGTCCGGGACCCGGTCGAGGTCAATCTCTTGCTGCGTGACTTCGTGGGGCGGCTGACGTCGTGAGGGCCCGGTATCCCGACCGGGAGGGCTACGTCGATCGGGACGGCGTCGACATCTATTACGAGGTCTACGACAACGAGGGACCGACAATCGTGCTGGTCCCCACCACCACGATCTGGAACTCACGGCAGTGGAAGGCCCAGA
>JALDXP010000074.1:0-10857 GCA_032154885.1 Actinomycetota bacterium | reverse complement strand
GACGCGGCGTCGATGGCGCGTGATGCCGGGTTGCTCGATAGGTGACGGTTCTGCCCATATAGGCAGCTCGGCGCTCAACATCTAGGTATCGCCCACCGATTCCATCGGATGGGGTTTGTCGTACCTTCGCAATGTGCCACTACCGGCACCGATGAAGGGAAACACGATGACTTACTTGCAAAACGATCATGTCAATGCGGTGATGGCGGACCGTCTGCGGGAGGCCGAGCATGCCAGGTTGGTGCGTGCCTTCAAGCAAGCCAACAAGGCCAGCAACGAGCCCGAGCCAAGACGGCGACGCCGTTTCCTCCGGCTCCGCGACCCGCTCAGGGCCTGAGAACCATCGCTCAGTCGAGCAGCGTCGGCCGGAACAGCCGGTCGTGGGTATGAAGGGCAAAGCGATCGGTCATTCCGGCCACGTAATCCACGGCCCGGTCGAGCTCACTGGCATCGGGAACTGTGGCCGAATCGGGTACCTCTGCGGGATGGTCGGCGAAATAACCGACGAGGTCCTGGATGACCGTTATCGCTTTCTGCTTCTGCATCTCGCTTTCGGGCGTCAGATAGACGCGGGCAAACATGAACTCCCGCAGCTCGCCCATCACCTCTAGATGATGATCGCCCATCTCGACCTGCCCCGATTCGGAACTGGCCTCGATGACCGAAGTGGCAAGCGACCCGATCCACTCTCGGGAGGTCGCACCGAGCGTGGTCAGGGCACGGGTTGGTATCTGGTGGTACTCGATGACGTTGGCCCGCAGCGCGTCCGCCACGTCATGGGTCAGATAGGCGATCCGATCTGCGAACCGGCACAACATGCCTTCCGGGGTTGACGGGGGCGGGTCGATTCGCCACGAATGTGCGCGGATCCCGTCGAGCACCTCTCTTGTCAGGTTCTGTGGCTCGATGAGTGTCAACGTGCGCACTCCGTGCACCGAGTGGAGCCAGGTCTCCCCGATCACCGGGCTCAGCGCGTCCTCGCCGGTGTGCCCGAATGGTGAATGGCCGACGTCGTGGCCGAGGCAAATCGCCTCGGTGAGATCCTCGTTGAGGCCGAGGGCCCGGGCCATGGCTCGCCCCACCTGGTTGACCTGGATCGTGTGGGTCATCCGGGTGACGAAATGGTCACCGTCGGGGTTGAGAAAAACCTGAGTCTTGTGCTTGAGACGGCGGAACGCCTTGGTGTGGACGACGCGATCCCGGTCTCGCTCGAATGCAGTGCGGAACTCGTCGGGCTCCTCGTCCTCCTCCCGACCAACCGACTCGGATGCTTTGGTCGCCTCCGGGGCGAGCAACTCATGCTCGAGCCGCTCCCGTTCGACACGGGTCCTACGGAGCATCACACGATCCAAAGTCGCATGCCGTGACGGTAGACATCAGCTTGAACGCGCGACATCTTCGGGCCAATCGAAGACCGGCTCAGACCACCTGCACCCAATTGAGCACCTCGGGCATCCGGCGGCGCAGCAGACGGCTCGAGATGAAGAGGGAGACCCCATAGAGGACCAACCCCCAAGCGATGGCAGCCACGACGGCCACCCACGGGGCGAGGGCCTGCCCGAAGTCAACCGTCAGGACCACGACTGCGGCCGGCGGGACCAGTAGGAGCCCGATGGCGAAGAAGGAGACAGTTTGGCTCACGATTGCGAGGCAACCCTGCTCTGTCGATTGGGCGAACACGTCCGTTCCCTCCCGTGGGAGACGAAGTGGGGTCAGGACCGAGACCAGGTTGCCCACGGCGAGCTGGCACCCAATGGCGGCCACCGTCAGGGGGACGACAAGCCAGACCCAGGTCCACTGTCCGGTGAAGAAGGCGAGCCCGAGCGTGAGCACGGTGGTCTCCACGACGAGCCCTCCGGCGACTGCCAGGTTCTTCCCGAGAAGGATCTGATGGGGCTTGGGCGGGAGGACGAAGAGGTAGCTGGCGGCATTTCGCTCCCATCCGAACAGGTTCAGGGCAATGGGAAGACCAACGAACAGGACGAGGATCGGGGCTATCAACGGTGCCCAGGCCCGATCTCTCAGATCGAAGAACCCGGTGGCGTTCATCACGGCTCCGCCGATGGCGAGGCCGACGAAGATGACCGTGCCGGTCCACACGAGGCGCTGTCGGGGATCACGTATGTAGAAGCGCAGCTCCTTGCGGGCCATGGTCGGGATCACACCCCACGGGCCGATGGTCATGCCTCCCCGGCGAGCACGCGCGGCAGGTTTGCTCTGCTGGACCGGTGTCGACATGAGCCATCCAAGCAAACGACGCCAGGTCACCGACAGGATGAGGAGACCGGCCGATGCAGCGGCGATGGCCAAAAGGCCCGACCCGACATGGCCGGTCGATACGTCGAAGATCGCCTTCTGGGCAGCCACCGGTGGAAGGAGGGCCCACCAGCCGGAGATCGGAGTCGAAGTCACGGCTCCGGCCAGACCCAGTTCCGCCACGCTGTCGCTCACCACGCGATACGCGAAGAAGGACCCCGCCGCCAGACCGAGGATCAGGAAGGTGGCGATGTCCCGTCCGCGGCGGGTACGAAGGACGGCGGAGACGGTGGCCGAGAACAACTGGCCCCCGACGGCGAGCAACGCGAGGAAGACGAGCGAGGCGGGGATGGACATCCACCACGCCCCACCGATGGCGACGGCGTTGGCGGCCAGGAGGGCGAGCGGAACGATGGTCGATGGGGCAACGAGGCTGGAAGCGGCGAGCCCGGTGACCAATTGATTCGGAGTGAGGGGGAGGGTGGCCAACTGCTGTGGGTCGAGGTTCTCATCGAGTGGGAAGATGATGACGGGGAGGGTCACCCAAACGACGAACGCGATGAGAGCGGTCCATGACAGATAGTGGGGAAGAGCTGCCGGATCGGACTGCTGGAGAAGAACGATGTTTCGATAGTGGGCCTGGGCAAGCCAGAGCCCGAGCCAACCAAGGAGGATCGTCGCAACCGGGAGGCCGATCCGCCGCTGTCGGTCGTGGCGAAATCCGTTCCAGGTGAGTCGAGCCTTGAGCTCTACGAGTTTGAATACCACGACGAGTCCGGTGTTCGCCCGCCCACCGCGGCAATGAAGGCGTCTTCGACGTTGTCGACGCCCATCCTTCGGCACAGTCCCTCGGGCGTCTCTTCCACGGTGAGCTTGCCTGCCACCATGATTCCGATCCTGGTGCACAGCTTCTCCACGAGATGCATCTCATGTGAGGAGAAGACGATCGTGGTGCCTCCCTGCGCAGCTTGTTGGAGGAGACGACGGATCAGCCGGGCCGATACCGCATCGACGCCTTCGAACGGCTCATCGAGGAACAGCACCGGCGGCCGATGGATGATCGCGGCACCGAGGGCGATCTTCTTCCGCATTCCCCGCGAGTAGTCGCCCACCATCTTCGAACCGGCTTCGAGCAGGTCGAGGAGGTCGAGCAGTTCGTTGCGCCGCCTTGCCGCCTCCTCGCGGTCCAGGCCATGCATAGCTGCTGTGAAATCGAGCAGTTCGGCTCCGGTCAACCGCTCGTAGAGGTTGAACTCCTCGGGCAGGACTCCAATCCGGGACTTGACCTCGGTGGGGTTCATCCATGTGTCGAATTGCCCTATTCCGACCCTGCCCTCATCCGGTCGAAGCAGCCCGACGATGGTCTTGATGGTCGTCGTCTTCCCGGCGCCGTTCTGACCCAGGAGCCCGTAGAACTCGCCCGGTTTGATCGACAAATCGACGTGATCGACGGCCACCGTCTTGCCGAATCGGCGAACGAGACCCCTGGCCCAGACGGCGGGAAGCGCGCCGTCGGTGTCAGTCGAGGCGTCGTCGATCAGAGGTTGGGTCACGTGGGCAAGTATCGACGGTTCTAGGGAGCAAGTGAACATGAAAAGTCTTGGCGCGCCCGCGTCCGAGACATCTGTCGCCCTGTCCCATGTCCCACGCCGCGGTTACCGTAGGAGTCGGTGGAGTACCAGGCCCTTTATCGCAAGTACCGGCCCCAGACCTTCGATGACGTCATCGGTCAGGGGCATGTCACCACCACGCTGGCACGGGAGGTAGCCGACGAACGTGTGGCTCACGCCTATCTGTTCACGGGGCCCCGTGGCACCGGCAAGACGACCACCGCGCGGATCCTGGCCAAAGCACTCAACTGTGTGAACCGGGGGGCCGACGGCGCCCCCTGCAACGTGTGCCCCAGTTGTGTCGCCATCACCGAGGGCTCCTCGCTGGACGTCCTCGAGTTGGACGCCGCTTCGCACAATTCGGTCGATGACATCCGTGACATCAAGGTGAGTGTGACGACGGTGGCCTCCTCGGCGACGTCGAAGCGGGTGTTCGTCCTCGACGAGGCGCACATGCTGTCGAAAGCTGCCGGCAACGCGTTGCTGAAGACTCTCGAGGAGCCACCGGAGCACGTCCACTTCGTTCTGGCCACAACCGAGCCCTACAAGCTGCTCGACACGATTCGCTCTCGCAGCCAGCGCTTCGACTTCCACCCGGTCCCGATCGAGGAACTGGCCGGTCATCTCAGCCTCATCTCAGACCGGGAGGGCTACAAGACCGACCCCGCGGCTCTGATAGCCATCTCCCGCCATGCCGGCGGTTCGGTGCGTGACTCCCTGTCGCTGCTGGAGCAGGTGGCCGCTCTAGGCGCGGGCTCGGTGGATGTCGCCGGGGTGAGACGCGCCCTCGGTCTGGCCGATTCCGAGGCCTTCATGCGCCTGGTCGGTGCAGTCGCCGAGCAGGACGCCAAGGCCGCCCTGGAGCTGGTGGCCGAGCTCGCCGCCGACGGTGTCGACCTGAGGAGGTTCGTCGCCGAGTCGGTGTCCTTCTTCAGGGGCGCGTTTCTCGCCCACTACGCGCCAAACCTGGCCGAGATCTCTGACGAGCCCGCCGATGTCTATGAGTCGTGGCGAAAGGCAGCACAGCTGGTGTCGGCCGCCGACGTGCTGCGAGCAGTGGATCTCCTCGGTGACGCGCTTGTCAGACTGCGCGAAGGGCGCGAGGAGAGGCTGATGACGGAGCTGGCCCTGATCAAGCTCACCCGTCCGGAGACATCGAGCGACGCCGAGGCCCTCCTGTCACGGGTGGAGCGAATCGAACGGCGTCTGGGCAAGCCCGACCCGGTTCCGGCGCCTGGCGTCGCTGGTTCAACCCCCGAGCCTTCGGCCCAAGCTGCTTCCCCGCCACCCGTCGTGGCGGCAGCGGCCGCGGTTTCTCCGGCCCCCGTCAAGAGTGGCAACGGCGAAGTGGAAGTGTCGGCGGATGCTCCCCCCTCCCCGGCTACGCCGGTGCTCGCCCCTGCGGGGGGAGAAACAGCCCCGGCCATCGATGTCTCGTTCGAGCAGTTGCAGAAGGTCTGGCCCGGCCTGTTTGGATCCTTGCGCGACGTGTTGGGGGCGAGACGGTGGGCCTTCTTCAGAGAGGCTGTACCCGCCGCGGTCGAAGGCAACGTCATCGTCCTCGAAGTGCCCCACGGGTTTCATCTCCAGTCGCTGCAGGAGGACGACGCGGTCGCAGCCATCGTCGCCACCCGGGCCGGTGACCTGCTCGGCGGGACCGTCAGGGTCCGATTCGGTCTCAGAGAAGGCGCTGCCGAAGGTACCGCCGAGCAGACGATCGACATGAACCAGCTCGAGGAGCGGCCTGCGGGGTCGACCGACCCGACCTCGCTCCTGGCCTCCGAGCTCGGCGCCGAGGTAGTGGACGAATAGCCCACTACCGTTCGTAGGGATGAACCGTCAACCCGACATGCGTCAGATCATGGCGCAGGCACAAAAGATGCAAGAGCAGCTAGCCGCGGCCCAGAAGGACCTGGCCGGGAGGACGTTCGAGGGATCGGCCGGGGGCGGGATGGTGGTGGCCACCGTCACCGGGTCGCAGGAGCTGGTGGACATAACCATTTCGGCCGAGGTGGTCGACCCCGGTGATGTGGAGATGCTCCAGGACCTCGTGCTGGCTGCGGTTCGCCAAGCATTCGAAGCAGCGTCGAATGCCGCTTCAGAGGAGCTGGGAGGGCTCACCGGCGGGCTTGGCCTCGGCGGCCTGCTCGGTTGATGTTCGAGGGCCCGGTACAGCGTCTCATCGACGAGATGTCGCGTCTCCCCGGCATCGGGCTGAAGACGGCGCAGCGTCTCGCCTTTCATCTGCTCGCCGTCGAGGAAGCCGACGCACGACGTCTGGCCACCGCAATCAACGACATGAGAGACCAGGTGACTCTCTGCGATCGTTGCTTCAACGTCGCGGCCGGCGAGCAGTGCGTGATCTGCCGAGACACGCGGCGTGACAGCTCGCTTGTCTGTGTCGTGGAGCGTCCCCAGGACATCGTTGTCGTCGAGCGCACCCAGGAGTTCCGTGGTCTCTATCACGTGCTCGGTGGCTCGCTGTCACCGATCAACGGGGTGGGTCCGGGGCAGCTGAGGATCGGCGAGCTCAGAGAGCGCATCGAACGCGAGGCGATCGAAGAGTTGATCGTGGCCACCAACCCCACGGTCGAGGGTGATGCCACTGCGATGTACCTGGCCCGCGAGCTCAAGCCGCTTGGTGTCAAGGTGACACGGCTGGCATCGGGCCTCCCCGTCGGCGGTGACCTCGACTATGCCGACGAGCTGACTCTCGGTCGTGCCCTGGCCGGCCGGATGGAGTTGTGAGCGCACCGAGTCCCCTAGCGGAACGGGAGCGGACCGCGGCAGACCTCTTCATGCGTCGATTGCTGCGTGTCGGTGATGTCGTCGACAAGAACGCAATCCTCGGAGCCCGCCGCTCGACGACTGCCGCCATCGTGGTTTCCGGGATCCGCTGCATCATCACGTACCTGCTCATCCCGATCCTGGCGCCGGTGATAGGCATCTCCGATGCGGCGAGCGCACCTGTCACGATCGCCCTCTCCGCAGTTGCGATCGTCATGGGTATCTCCGGCGTGCGACGGTTCTGGATTGCCGACCACCGAGCCCGCTGGGCCTACACCATCTTCATCGCGGTGATCGTGGCGTTGCTTGTCGCGGGGATCGTCCTCGACCTGGCCTCGATCCTCGCCGCTGACTCCTAGTCGAGGGTCCGAGCTGAGATCTGCCGGAGCTGGGCGATGTTGTGGGTCGCCTCCATGTACCTGATCGAACCGGTCTTGGACCGCATGATCACCGAATGGGTGACCACATGGTCCTCGCGTCGAAACTCGACAGCGCGCAGGTATTCGCCACCGGTCACTCCGGTCGCCGAGAAGAAGACGTTGTCGGAGGAGACCAATTGGTTGGTTCCCATCACCTCGTCGAGATCGAGTCCCTCCTCCACGGCGATCCGCCTCTCATCGTCGCTGCGAGGCCATAGCTTGCATTGGATCTCGGCCCCCATGCACTTGAGTGCGGCGGCGGCGATCACCGCCTCGGGGGAGCCTCCGATCCCGAGCAACACGTCGGCGGCGGTGTCGTCCTGGGCTGTGGCGATTGCTCCGGCCACATCGCCGTCCCTGATCAATGAGATCCGGGCCCCGGCCTGCCTGACCCCATCGATGTAATGCTGGTTGCGTTCCCGGTCGAGGATCAGGACGCGGAGATCGTTCACCTCCTTACGCTTCGCTTTGGCCACCTGACGGAGGTTGTGCTCGACGGGGGCTTCCAGCTCGACGACGCCGGCGGCCTCAGGCCCCACGGCGATTTTGTCCATGTAGACCAAGGACCCAGGGGCGTACATCGTCCCCCGGCCCTCGGCGAGTGCGATCACGGCGATAGCGCCGGGCATCCCGGATGCGGTGAGGGTGGTCCCGTCGACCGGATCCACTGCCACGTCGACCACCATGCCATTGCCGGTGCCCACACGCTCGCCGTTGTACAGCATGGGAGCCGCGTCCTTCTCCCCCTCCCCGATCACCACCAACCCGTCGATGTCGAGGGTGGACAGATGGAGCCGCATCCCGTCGACCGCGGCCTGGTCGGCGGCCTCCTTGTTGCCACGGCCCAGCCACCGTGCCGCTCCCATCGCAGCAGTCTCCGTCACTCTGACCACATCGAGACCGAGGTTCCGTTCCACAGGCTCGGCCATCAGCCCACCTTCACGATGAGGGCATCTCCCTGGCCGCCGCCGCCACAGAGTGTGGCCGCTCCGATGCCACCTCCCCGGGCCTGAAGGGCGTTGATCAGCGTGACCACCAATCTGGCCCCAGTGGCGCCGAGTGGATGGCCGAGCGCGATTGCGCCACCGTTGACGTTCACCTTGTTGTCGGGGATCTCGAGCATGCGCGCCGACCAATAGGCCACTGCGGCGAAGGCCTCGTTTATCTCGATGAGGTCGAGGTCGACAACATCGAGGCCCGCCCGCTTCAGCGCGACGAGCAGCGCCTCGGCCGGCCGCTCGTGGAGCGTGGCATCCCCTCCACCTATCTGCCCGTAGGCGAGGATCTCGGCGACGATCGGTGCTCCTGAAGCTTCCGCGGCGTCTCGGTCGGCGACGACCACGGCGGCCGCTCCGTCGGAGATCTGTGACGCGTTCCCGGCGGTGATCGTCCCTCCCGAGCCGAAGGCGGGACGGAGCGCGGCCATGGTCTCCGGCGTCGATCCTCGCCTGATCCCCTCATCCCGATCGATGACCTCCGGCTCACCCTTGGCCTGGGCGACGGTCACGGGCACGATTTCAGCCGCCATCGCTCCGTTGCTCGTTGCTTCCTCGGCACGTTGGTGGCTCCGGGCGGCCCATGCGTCCTGCTCTCCCCTCCCGATGCCGAGACGCTGATTCTTGCGGTCCGAGGACTCACCCATCGTGCATCGGTCGAAGACACAGAACAGCCCGTCGTGTTGCATGACGTCGACCATCTCCGCGTTGCCGATGCGCACGCCCCATCTCAGATCCCGGACGACGTGGGGGGCGTTGGACATGCTCTCCATTCCTCCAGCGACTACGAACTTGGTGTCGCCGGCCCGAATGCCCCGCTCGGCCAGACCGATGGCCGACATTCCGGAGAGGCAGACCTTGTTGACGGTCACCGATGGGACGGTCATTGGTAGGCCGCCCCGCACGGCTGCCTGACGGGCGGTGATCTGTCCCTCACCCGCTTGCAGCACATGGCCGAACAGCACTTCGTCCACCGATCCCGGATCGACCCCGCTACGTGCCAAAGCCCCGGCTATGGCCACGCCACCGAGCTCGACGGCGTGAAGGGGAGCGAGGGAACCGCCGTACTTGCCGATCGGAGTCCGGGCTATTCCGGTGATGACTGGGTTGCTCACTAGGGGAGAATGCTACCGGCGACAGCATCCTCGAACCCAGGGGTTGCACGCACCGCTCAGCGAAGTCCGGAACCCAGGGTTCGCGTTTAGCCTCCTGCTCGTGAAGCTGATCAATCTCGACCACGTCGCCATCGCGGTGCATGACCTGGATCTGGCACTAGACGGTTACCGGACTCGCTACCGGGTAGAGCCGCTGTATCGCGAGGTAGTTGAAGCTCAGGGCGTCGAGGAGGCGATGATCCCGGTGGGAGGCTCCTTCCTCCAGTTGCTGCGACCTCTTGGCGACGACACCCCGGTCGGCCGATTCCTCGAGAGCAAGGGTGAGGGCTTGCACCACGTCGCCTATGCGGTTGCGTCGATCGACATCGCTCTCGAGCACCTGCGTAACGAGGGCGCCCGACTCGTGGACGAGACAGCCCGCCCAGGAGGGCGGGGCACCCGGATCGCCTTCGTCCATCCGGCCGATCTAACGGGTACGTTGATCGAACTGGTGGAGTTGCCCGCATGATTCGAGACATCGAAATCAGAGGTGGCGCCGGCGAATTCGAGGCGGCGTTGATCGCTGTGGTTCTCGACCGGATCACCGAGGAGGAGAGAGCCGCTAGTCGCGCCCCCCAGGGGACATCACGACCGGTCCCGGCCTGGATGCTCGCGGATCGCCTCGAGGAGCCGAACATGCCCAGGGACATCCTCCGCCCCGGATGATGCTTCAGCCTCGTCGAGTGATGTCCCGCAGTTCTGGGGCCCGGAGGAGATAGGAAACGCCGAGAAACACGGCGAGCGTGGTCAGACCACCAAGGGCGGCGGCGGCGAGACCCTCCCAGATGGACAGGTCGCGGCTATTGAAAAGAGCTCTGACCAGGGGATATGCCAGCAACACGGCGAGGCCGGCAGCCACCAAGCCTCTGAGCAACGATGGCACGAGGGCCCGCACCGCGGCCCATCCGGCATCGAGCCCCCAGGCGACGAGGAGGGCCAGGGCGTATGCGGTCATCACCAGTGTCGAGGCCAGAGCGAAGCCCTCCACGCCCATGGTGGAGTAGAGACCGAGCCAAACCGGGATTGCGAGAAGCGTCCCCGCGGTGCCGATGAGGACCACCCTCCACATCATCCGCTTTGCGTAGAAGTGGCGGGACAGGATCTGGTGGAGACCCCAGGCCGGGATGGAGAAGGCGTAGAGCACGAGCAGGTTTGCGACCAGCTCGCCGTCGGTCGCAGTGAACTCGCCGTGCTGGTAGATGAGCCGGACGAGAGGGCGGGCCAGGACCACCAGCGCCGCGGTCGCAGCGGCCGCCACGAACACGGTGTTGCGTGCCGCCCTTCCGGTGGTCCGGGTTAGCTCGTCCTGGTTGCCGCCCGCTGCCAATCGGGCGAGGAAGGGAAAGGCCGCCACACCTGCCGCCTGTGCGATTACCCCTACCGGCACCATGTTGAGCTGACGGGCGAAGCTGAGCGCGGAGGTGGCACCCTCATCGATCTGCGCGAACAACCTGACGAACTGCTCGTCGAGCACGGCGATGGACTGACCCAGCATCAGTGGCAGCGCCAGGATCAGGTACTCCTTCACAGATGACGTGCCGCGGGGCACACGAGTCAGCCAGGTTCCGGTGGCGCGAGCCCCGAACCATTGCAGCCCGAAGTTGCCCACCGCAGAGCCGATGACGGCACCCCACAG
>JALDXP010000073.1:0-11046 GCA_032154885.1 Actinomycetota bacterium | reverse complement strand
AAGACGACCAGGCCACCCATGTCCACCCAGTTCTCCATGTACTCGAGTACGTCGTCGACGTCATCGCGGAATGTGCTCACTGCCTGTCCCGGAGCCAGCGGGATGACCC
Source organism: Actinomycetota bacterium (assembly GCA_032154885.1). Lineage (GTDB taxonomy): Bacteria > Actinomycetota > Acidimicrobiia > Spongiisociales > ZC4RG35 > JARDZU01. Next base: position 10,937 of record JALDXP010000073.1, on the reverse strand, counting down.
GCGAACCGGGTGCCTCCATCAGCCAGCGGAGCAGGTTGCGTCGAAGCTGGAGTGACTGCTCGATCCAATGGTTGATCCATTGCCGGTCACCGAGCCAGATGATGACGTTGCGACCGATGGCTAGTACCGCGAACGCGATGGCTGGCGCCCAGGCCGTCTCGTCGACCGGGCTGCCTTCGGACAGTCTTTCGAATACGAGCCCAATCAGGATCCCGAACAGCAGCGGGAGCCCGTGGACGAATGTCCACATGACGAAGCAGAAGAACCACCGACCCGGGCGGTACCGGATCACCTCCCAAACGAGACGCAAGGTGCTCACGGTCGGGTGTCACCCAGGATGTCACCCCGCCCGGTGGCGAGTAGGGCGGCGTATCGGGTGCTCGGATCCGCGGCGAGGATTTGTCTTGGGCCGTGCTCCACGATCCGACCCGCGTCGACAACCATGATCTCGTCCGCCAACCGGACGGTCTCCAGGCGGTGGGCGATGATCACCACGGTGCGGCCGGCGTAGAGCCTCTCCGTGGCCGTGGCCAGGAGCATCTCGGTGACCGGGTCGAGCCGCGACGATGGCTCGTCGAGGATTACGACCCCGGGGTCCTGCAGGAACACACGGGCGAAGGCGAGGAGCTGTTGCTCTCCGGCAGAGAGACCCTGGCCCCCGGCGCCGAGCTCGGTGTCCAGCCCGAGTCCTTGGATCCACGGTCCGAGGCCGACTCTCTCCAGGACGTCGAGGATGTCGTCATCCGACCGCTCGGCGAAGAACGTGAGGTTGTCCCTGACGCTCGCCTGGAACAGCTGGACGTCCTGTGTGACGACCCCCACCGATCGGCGCAATGACTCGGAGCGAAGACTCCTGAGATCGTGGCCACCCACTCGTACGACCCCGCCATCGGGGTCGTAGAGCCGGGCGATGAGACGGGTGATCGTTGTCTTGCCGCCTCCGGTCCGGCCCAGGAGCCCGAGCGACTTACCCGGCGCGAGGGTGAAACTGACATCGTCGAGCACGCCCCGGTCCTCGTAGGAGAAGGACACGTCGTCGAATTCGATCGACAGTGGCCCGTCGGGAAGGTCCTCGGATCCGTCGACTATCGAAGAGCCGAGGTGGCGCAGCTGGTCGATGCGGACGATACCGCCGGCCGCCTTCTGCAACTCCTGGAGCTCCTGCGTCATCTGTTCGATCGGGCGCCGCACCAGCTGGACGTATTGGAGGATGAGGAAGGCAGTGCCCACCGTGATCGAGCCGCGAATGGTGAGCCACACGCCGACGATGAGGGCGAGCGCGTCTCCGGCCCAGAAAGCTGTGTTGGCCGAGACCCAGACGAAGATCCGCTTGCGCCAGGCATTGGTGGTACGGGTGTAGAAGTCCCGCATCACCGGGATGAAACGGGTCATGGTGAAACGGCCGGCCCCCAGGGAGCGGATGTCATCGACACCGGCCAAACGTTCCTCGATGAACCCGTAGAGGCGGGCAGATGTCTCCCGCTCCTCCTCGGCGGCGGCGACGGCGATCTTGCGGAGGCGGATGAGGAAGAGAAGCACGGCCACGACGTAGAGCGTGATGGTCAGGCCCATCGCCGGCGACTCGAACCAGCAGACGATGACTACTCCGGTGAGCAGGACTCCGGCGGCGATCAACCTCACCAGGAAACGGGAGATGAACTCCGAGATGGCGGTGACATCCCCGTCGACCCGTTCGATCATCTCCCCCGGGGTGGTGTCGTTGTGGAACCCCATGTCGAGGGAGAAGAGATGTGAGGTCAGCTCTTCCCGGAGCCGGTTGGTGGCACTCCAGCCGACGTCGGTGCCCAGATAAGAAGCACCGGCGTCGAGCAACTGATTGAGGATCCCGGCGATCAGGTAGGCGATTCCGGCTGTGGTCAAACCGGCAACGGCCGACCCCGCCATCGCAGAGTCGATGAAGTCGCGAAGGATGAGGGGGATGACCAGCTGGAGGCCGATCGACCCCAACAGGAGCAGCATGAGCACGACGACCCGACCCCGATGCGGACGGAGGTAGGTCGACAGCGTGGCGCGATAGGAAGGGGCAGAGGCAGTCATGGGCAGGGTGAGACGGTATCTACCCCAACCCGTATACCCGGGTGGATTTCCGGCTGCACCGACTTAGGGCCGTTCCTTCTCCCCGGCCTTCAACAGAGCAACAGTCTCGGTGATGCGTGCCGCCCGCAACTCGGGGCTGCGCTTGGTGGAGTCGATCCATCGCAGATAGGCCTTGCGATAGAACTGGGCGAGGGAGTCGAAGAAGGCGCCCGCTTCGGGCTCGGCGTCGAGGGCGGCTGCGAAGTCAGGGGCGAGGTCGTCCCGTTGCGGCCCCTCTGGAGCGAGGGCAACGTCTACTTCGTCCCCGGCCGCTATCCCGCAGTCGCGGCGCCAGGCCGGTCCGAGGAGGATTCCGTGGCCTTCGCCAAGCGGCTCGATGGAGGCTCGTACTCCCATCCCATTCACCGTGCCGGCCACTCGATGCTCCGGCTTGACTCCCCACGCCTCATCGGGATCGAATGGGACCGGGACCAACACCCGGTTTCTGGAATCGGCCGTCACCACCGTGGTGTATCGCTGCGTCTCCATAGCCACCGATTCTTCATCCTGAGGCCGTCGGGTGCAATACCGGGACGTAGCCGTTGGCGAGGGCGGCGACCGAGGTGGGCGGAGTCAGCACGGAGATGCTGCCGGTTCGCCGCCGCGGTCGTGGCTCGGTCCATCCGGCAAAGGTGAAACGGAGCAAACGGTCTTCCATCACCAGTCTCGCGACATCGTCCTCGTCGACAACCACCGTGCCAACTGGAAGTCGATCCACCCGCTCGGTCCAAATCCCGCGGTCGGAGGCCCGATCGATACCACGGCCCCTCCCAACCCGTTCCCGGGTCAGTCGCCGATTCAGATCGCCGGCACTCAATGGTTGAACCGATCCAGCGGCGCCGGTCACGGCACTCCGGTAGGCGTGATAGGACTGTCGGCGGCAAAGGCCACAGGGTCGATGACCCGCAGCCAGCGCCACTGCATCATCGAGGAAGAAGAGCGGCGTCCACGTGCCGGGTCGCTCGAGCGGATGACTCCACCCCTGGTAGTCGAGGAGACACGTGATCCACAGCACGCCACGATGATGGCGGGCGAGGTGGCCGCGATCATCGACCAGACAGCCCCGGTTTCCGGTGAACAGCCCTCGCTCGGTTACAGCATGGAGGTCGCCCCATGGGTCGACCCGGTTACGCCGCGGCATCGGGGAATTCGATGACGGTCTTCACGTCGTCTGGCTGACGGGCATATGCCTCTTTCCAGTCGTTCAGTGGCACCCGTCGATTGACCAGCTGCCCCAACCAGGATTCGTCGGTTTGGGCCAGCACCCGAGCAGCCTCTTCGTAATGCCTGCGGTTTGCGTTCACGGTCCCGAACACGATTCGGTTCTCGAGCACCAAGCCCCGGGCGACGTCGCTGGCCACGGTGACCTGATGGCCCTGGTCGGTGACGCCGGCGAAGCAGACGATCCCGTTGGGTCTGGCCACGCCGGCTACGTCCGCCATCAGCCCGGCGTCCCCGGTGCATTCCACAATCACGTCGAATTGCCCTTCGATCCGATCCAGCCCCCGACTGTGATAGAACGCACCGAGATCGTGGACCAGTCCCGGTTTGGGCCCATCGCTTGCCCGGTCGAGAACATGAACCTCTGCGCCCAGCCGGGCCGCAAAGAGCGTGGCCAAGAGGCCGATCGGGCCCGCCCCAGTCACCAACACTCGCTCGGGCTCCCATCGCCCGCGGCTCCCGAGATGGATGATGTGCTCCCAGGCCTTGGCCACCACACTGGCCGGCTCGACCAGCACGCCGAATTGCCCGAGGTCAGAGCTCACCTTCACCGCGAAGGCCGCCGGCAGGGCGAGCTTCTCGACGGTGTAGCCGTCCAGACCTCTGATCCCGGCCTCGATGAAGCGGCCGTTGCGGCACATGTCCCACTCCCCGGCGGCGCAGTTGGGACAAGGGACCGGGTCGGGTCGGCGCACGATGGGTGCGACCAGATCCCCCGAGACGAGGTCAACGCCCTGAGGAACCGACACCACCCGACCCAGGGCTTCGTGACCCAACACCAGCCGGTCACGACCAGGCGCTGGGTAGCCGATGTCGCCCTCGAGGATCTCATGGTCGGTCCCGCAGATCCCTGCCACGACCATCTCGACCAAAAGCTCCTCCGGTCCAGGCTCCGGGTCGGCCACCTCATCGAGTTGGAGAGAATCGGGATCCCCCGGGACCACGGTGATCGCCTTCACGAATCGGAAGCCCGGTCCTGAGCAGGGCCGCCCTTGCCCTCAGCCAATAAGTTGTATGCGGAGTCGATCAACCCGAGATGGCTGTAGGCCTGCGGGAAATTGCCCAGCATCCTCTGCGACATCGGGTCGTACTGCTCGGAGAGCAGGCCTACGTCGTTCCGGAGGTCGAGCAGACTCTCGAACCTTCGACGAGCCTCGTCGTGATTCCCGGCCATCGCGAGCGCATCGACCATCCAGAACGAGCAGAGGAGGAAGGCCCCTTCGCCCCCCGGCAGCCCGTCGTCCGCCTGGTCCGTGTCATAACGGCGAATCAGTGTGTCGTCGATCGAGAGCTCGCGCCGAATGGCGTCGATCGTGCCCAGGACACGCGCTTCGGTCGGAGGGAGGAATCCGACCTGAGGTATGAGGAGCAGAGAAGCATCCAGGGCGGACGAGCCATATGACTGCGTGAACGTGTTGCGGTCAGGGTCGAAGCCGCGCTGTTCTATTTCCGTTCTGATGTCCTGGCGGCGCTCCCGCCAGCGATCCACCGGCCCATCGAAGGTCCATTGCTCAACACACTTGACGGCCCGGTCGAATGCGACCCAGGCCATGAGCCGGGAATGGGTGAAGTGCCTCGGGTCGCCCCGCACCTCCCAGAGCCCGTGATCGGGCTCGGACCATTTGCCCTCCAAGTGCTCGAGAAGCAACTGCTGCAGGTCCCAGATGGTCTCCTCGTGGTCCATCCCCATCCGCCGGGCCATGTAGATCGCATCCATCAGCTCCCCGTAGACATCGACCTGGATCTGCTGGTGGGCGGCGTTGCCGGTGCGTACGGGTCGGGAGCCTTGATACCCGGCGAGCCAATCCAGTTCCAGCTCGGGCATCCGGCGCTCGCCGGCCACCCCGTACATGATCTGGAGATCCTCCGGGTCGCCCGCTACCGCCCGGAGCAGCCAGTCCCTCCAGGCGAGGGCCTCACGGTGGTGCCCGGCCATCAGCAGGGTCTGCAGGGTGAAAGTTGCGTCACGCACCCAGACGAACCGGTAGTCCCAGTTGCGCACCCCACCTATGTGCTCGGGGAGGGAGGTGGTTGGGGCGGCGACAATGCCGCCTGTAGGGGCATAGGTGAGGGCCTTGAGTGTGATGAGTGACCGATCGACTGCCTCCTCCCACTCTCCGTCGTAGGTGTTGGCGTCGGTCCACTCACGCCACCATTTCTCCGTGTCCTCCAGCGCACTCTCGGCGTCGACATCGGGAGGTGCGGGTCGGTGAGACGGGTGCCAGGTGAGCACGAAGGGGACTCGATCGCCGCCCGAAACCGCGAACTCCGCAACCGTGCTCAGGTTCTTGCCTTGGGTTTCGACAGGCGTCGACAGGGTGATTGCGTCTGGGCCGCCGACGGCTGACAACCTTTCACCCGACTGTGTGACCCAGGGCACGAGATGGCCATAGTCGAAGCGGATGGTCAGGTCCATCCGCATCTTCACACGACCCGAAACACCTTCCACGATGCGGACCACGTCTGCGTTGTTGCCACCGTCGCGGCCCCGCACCGGCATCAAGTCGACGAGCCGAATCTTCCCCCCGTCGGCCTCCATCTCGGTTTCCAGGATCAGCGTCCCGGGCCGGTAGCTCCGCACTACCCGCTTCGCGCCACCCGCCGGGGCGATCTGCCACCGACCGTTTTCCTCACTCCCGAGCAACGCGCCGAGACAGGCACCCGAGTCGAAGCGGGGGAGACAGAGCCAGTCGATCGAACCATCGGTGGCCACCAATGCAGCAGTCTCGGTGTCGCCGATGAGGGCATAGTCCTCGATTGGCGTGCTCATCTCATGGTCCCGCTAGAGAGCACCCCAACCGGCCGGCGGGTCGAGCAGGCCCTGGGCAAACTCGTAATACTCATCGAGGCTACGGCACCGCCCGTCGTCATCGAAAGCGAGAAGGAGGCATCCGACCAACGTGACCTCCTCTCCCGAATTCTCCATGGTGGTCCAGAACTCGACCGCGGCCCGGGGGCCGTCGACGATCGGCCGTCCCATAGTCACCTGGACCTCGGCCTGGGTGGCGGTCACCTCGCTCCAGTAGGCCCTGACTCCGTCCTGCCCGAAGTGGGGCTCGTCGAAGATGAATGAGCGATAGGTGGCGTCCTCGGTGAAGAGATCGGCGGCTGCCTCGGCGTCCATCTCCACCCAGGCTCGTGCATAGCTCGCTGCCCACGTTCCAACGTCGATGGTCATGTCCGGTCTCCTCGTAAAACGCAAAACGTCGAACGTAGAACGCTATCTCTCCGACATCTCGGTCAAATCGGCTTCGAGCAGATCCCGGTCCCCGGGGTCCTCGATCTCGAGCAACTTCTCCTTTGCTGCCTCCAAATGCTCGGTGAACATGTCGATGTCGTCGACATCGGCGGCGGCTCGGGCGATGGCTTCGTGTGCGAACCCTGTGACAAAGGCGTCGAGGCCGTTGTCGAGGCAGAGGGCCAATGACCGCTCGCCGAAGCGGAGCGCGAGATCGGCGTAGCCAAGGACCGCGGCCACGCGCGAGATCTGCCAATCGGAAATCGCTTGGTGGCGAGGCGTCCCGACCTCGTACCAGTGATAGCGCTGAGCGAAGGTTGCGGCCAGCATCTCTTCTTCCTGTTCACGTGTGGGATCAGCGATATCGAGGAGTGCCCACGCCTCGTTGAAGGCGAGCGGGGCAAAGGTGCGGTGCCACTCCTGGAGGTCGGCTGCATCGGGCTGTTCGACAAGATCCGTCATCGTTCGATCTCCGCTGGGTTGGGGAACCATCGCAGAAGCTCACCGGCGGCGCCCAGATCGGGCGATGCGCCACCGGACTCGGGATCCTCGGCGAGGATCGCCGTCGCCTCGGCCAGATACTCGCCCAGCTCCTCGATCGGCGCAGTCATCGGTGGCTCGAGACCGTCACCGGCGAAGTCGAGGTCGCTCAGAGAGGTCGGGGGCCTGGGGAGTCCGTCGCGGTGCCGCCACAGGGCGGTCTCGGGCTCGTAGGTGTAGAGGGGGAGGAGTCGCCATCCCTGGTCGGCTACCAGATGCACCGCTTCGATGAGATAGGCGAACTCCTCCTCGGCGATGAAGTAGTTGAAGTTGACACGGACCCACCCCGGCTTGATCACCTCGCATCCGGTGGCGACTGCCTCCTCGATCCGGTAGCTGGTCTGGAGATCGATGCCGAGCAATCGGTGACCGTATGGCCCGGCGCAGGAGCACCCGCCACGGGCCTGGATGCCAAAGAGGTCGTTGAGTATCGCGACCACGAAGTTGTGGTGCAGGGTCCGGTCGCCGTGGCGGATCACGAAGCTCACGATCGACAGACGTTCGGCATCGGGGTTCCCGAGGATCTCGATGTTCGGGTTACGGGACCAGGACTCGATGGCGCGCCTGATGAAGTCGTGTTCCAGCGACCGAATCGTGGATACCCCGACGGTCTCTTTCAGCCGGAAGGCGAGACCAGCTCTGATCGACTCGATGATCGCCGGGGTGCCTCCCTCCTCGCGATGCTCCGGATCGTTGATGTAGCTGTGGTGGTCGGGTGACACGAACCGAACGGTGCCTCCGCCCGGCACCACCGGCACCTCGTTTCGGAGCAGATCCCGGCGGACCACCAGTACACCGGGCGTCCCCGGCCCGCCGATCAGCTTGTGAGGGGACAGGAAAATGGCGTCCTTGTAGGCGCCATGGGCGGCGGTGGATGTGCCCATCTCGATGTCCACATATGGTGCCGAGGCGGCGAAATCCCAGAAGGAGAGAGCGCCGTGGGCATGGAGTAGGCCGGATATCGCCGAAGTGTCAGAGATGATCCCGGTGACATTCGATGCGGCGGAGAAGGAGCCGATGAGCAGTGGGCGATGCGCGTGCTCGACCAGCCTCGATTCCAGCTCGACGAGATCTATGTGACCGTCGGCATCTTCTTTGATCTCGATCACATCAGCGATCGACTCTCGCCACGGAAGCTCGTTGGAATGGTGCTCATAAGGCCCGACGAACACCACCGGGCGCTCGTCATCGGGAACCCGGTTTTCGAGCCCGTAGGTCTCGCTGAGCCCCTTCGGTATCCGGATGCCGAGAAGGCCCACCAAACGGTCCACAGCGCCGGTCGAGCCGCTCCCGGCGAATATCACGGCGTGCTCGGCGCGATTGCCTCCGACCGCCTGGCGGATGACCTCTCTTGCCTCTTCCCTGAACCTGGTGGTCTGGAGCCCGGTACCAGAGGTTTCGGTGTGGGTGTTTGCGTAGAGCGGGAGGACCTGGCCACGGATGAAATCCTCGATCATGGCCAGCGATCGGCCCGAGGCGGTGTAGTCGGCGTAGGTGACCCGGCGCAGACCGAACGGGGTCATCACCGCGGTGTCCTTCCCGATCACCGCATCTCTCACCTGCTCGACCAGATCCATCCTTCGCCCTTCCCGGGATGATCCACCAGACTAGGAAGCCGGTGAGCGACGAGACCAGTGTCAGCGTCGGAGGCGAGGAGATAAGGATCTCCAGCCCGGGACGGGTCATCTTCCCCGAACAGGGGTGGACCAAGCTCGACGTCGCCAACCATTTTGCGAATGTCTCCGAGGGCGCGATCCGGGGTGTGTTCGGTCGGCCCACGATGTTGAAGCGGTTCATGGGCACCGTCGACGAGGACCCGATCTATCACAAGCGGGCTGCCAAGAACACGCCATTCGAGACCGTGCAGATCAGGTTTCCCTCACAGCGGCCGGGGATGATGAATGTCCCTCGAACCCCGGCCGATGTCGTACGGCTGGCCCAACTCGGCTGTCTCGATTTCCACCCTTGGCCGGTCCGGGCGGAGGACATCGACCATCCCGACGAGCTCCGCTTCGACTTCGATCCGACCCCCGGGTTCGACTTCGAGAAGGTGAAGGAGGCAGCGGCTGGGATGAAAATGCTTCTCGAAGAGGTGGGTTTGGCGGGCTGGCCCAAGACCTCGGGCAGCCGGGGCATCCATGTCTACGTCCGGATCGAGCCGCTGTGGGACTTTTTCCAGACCCGGCGGGCCGTGCTGGCGGCGGGTCGTGAGCTGGAGCGGCGAATGGATGGTCTGGTCACAACCAAGTGGTGGAAGGAGGAGCGGAACGGCGTATTCATCGACTACAACCAAAATGCCAGGGACAAGTCCGTGTGCTCGGCCTACGGAGTCCGGCCGACCGGGTACGTATCGACGCCGATCACGTGGGATGAGCTGGCCGACGTCGCTATCGAGGACTTTCCCTTGGGGTCGTTTGCCGAGAGGTACCAAGAGGTGGGCGATCTCACCGCGGGCATCGATGAGTCTGCGGGTCGGATCGACACCTTGATGGAGTGGGTGGCCCGGGATCAGGAGAACGGGCTGGGCGACGCCCCCTGGCCACCGATGTATCCCAAGATGCCCGACGAGCCCCCCCGGGTCCAGCCCTCCAAGCAACGACGGCCGTCGGAGGACTATTGAGGCTGTGTAGACGCGTCTTCACCTCGTGACCGGTGTCCTCACCCCCGACCAGTCGGGTAGTGAGACCAGGGCGTCGCACTCCGCCCGAACCGACTCGCTAACCGCCCGCATCCGGGCCGAGGCCTCCATCGCCGACCATCCGTAGCCCGCCAGCGCCCGGGACTCCCGGAACATCGGCAGCGAGAGGTCGTCCCGAAGCGTCTGGTACGCGGACAACAGCTCACCGGCCCGATCGGGGGCGCGGAGCGCACCGTCCACGGCTCGGGCGCACAGTTCGGCGTCGCGAAGGGCATCACTGATCCCATGGGCGGAGATCGGGTCCTTCGTGTAGCCGGCGTCTCCGACCAGGGCCCATCCCTGGCCCCATGCCTGCCTGAAGAAGCCGGGCAACCCGGAGGTGCCGCGGAACCCGCCGGCCCGGCGCCCCGCCTCCACGGTCGTCGCCAGGTCCGCCCCGGCCTCGGCGAGGAGACGGTGAAACTCGCCTTCCGGATCCGCGGTGAAGGCGTGGAGGCGATTGCGGGGACGACCGACGAAGACGCATGCCTCGTCGTTGTTGGTCGGGATCACACCGGCGTTGATACCGGGAGTGAATTGGAACCAGAACCCGGGGACGTCGACGTCGGTGAAGTAGGCGTAGTGGACCGCGTTGGTTGGGGGATGGGAGCGGTAGACCGGGGCATTGACCAGACCGGCGACCCGGGACCGAACCCCATCAGCCCCAATCACCATCGGCGCCCTGTACGTCGCCGAATCGGTGGTGCGTCCGGCGATCACGCCGAGGACCCTCCCGCCGCGGTCACGAAGCAGGTCCTTGACGCTGGTCCCGCCGACGAAGTCGACACCCGCCTCCACCGCCGCGTTGACCAGTAGCGCGTCGAGGACGATCCGCCTTGGAGCAAGCAGCGACTCGATCCCGAAGTCGTCCTTCAGGTCGAAGCCGACGCGTTCGTCGCCGAAGCCCAGCAAGATCTGGCGAATCGGCGGAGTGCCGGCGCCGAGGACACGATCGGCCAGTCCCCACCGGGTCAATTGCAGAACCCCGCTTCGCAGCAGTGCGTGTGTCGACACGGTGTCCGAAGGCATGCTGGTCCGATCGAGAAGCAGCACGCGGTGCCCCTGTCTCGCCAGCAGCATGGCGGTCGATGCCCCGGCGACCCGGGCACCGACCACGATCACGTCGTAGTCATTGCTCATGGGACCCTCCCCGGCCCCGGGGGG
>JALDXP010000072.1:0-11058 GCA_032154885.1 Actinomycetota bacterium | reverse complement strand
GGGGCGACACCGAGACAGGTCAGGATGGGAATCGCCCCGGAGTCGACGATGGAGCGGATGAGGGCGATGTGCACTTCCGTCGGCTCGCCGACCAGCCCGTACTTGTCCCGGTCGACGTAGTCGGCTTCGAAGGCTCCGGCCGTGAGACCGTGGGCGGCTACGCCGTGGTCCCTGATCGCCTCGACGAGGAGGATGTTCTGCTCGATGAAGGTGTCGCGCGCCGCATCGAGCACGTCAGGCTCGGTGACTCTGAGCCCGTCGAGTCTCCGGCTCGCGATCCCGCGCTGGTCGAGGGCACGGTCCAGTTGGGTGCCACCGCCATGGATCACGATCGGCGTGAGCCCGACGGTGTGGAGGAACGCCAGGGCAGCAGCCGTTTCCTCCAGGTGCTCGGCGAGGATGGCGCCGCCGATCTTGATCACTGCGAAACGGGACCGGTCCACCTCCGAGAATCGCTGCAGGTAGGAGCGGATCTCCCTCCCATCACTCATGTTGGAGAGGAGATGGACGATGGTCTGGCGCACGTCCCGGTTCTGCGAAGCCGGGACCCGGTCCTCGCTCATTGTCCGATCAGGTTGGTCATGATCGCCTTCTGAACGTGGAGGCGATTCTCGGCCTCGTCGTAGGCGATGCAGCTAGGGCTGTCGAACACCTCGTCGCTCATGATGACGTTGCGTCTCATCGGGAGGCAGTGGCTGACGACTGCGTCGCTCGTCATCGCCATCTTGCGGGAGTCGACGATGAAGTCCTGGTACTTGTCCCGGACCACCTTCTCCTCGTCCCATCGCCCGAAGAACGGGATCGCTCCCCAGCTCTTGGCGTAGACGACATCGGCTCCCGCATATCCTGTCTCGAGGTCATGGGTGACGGTCAAACTGCCGCCGTTGGCGCCGGCGTCGCGGGTGGCGATATTCATGTACCGATCATCGAGGAGGAAATCCTCGGTCGGGCAGAGCAGCGTGACGTTCATGCCGAATTTGGCTGCTATCACGAGCGCCGAATTGGCAACCGCGGTGTTCAGTGGTTTGGGGTGATAGCTCCAGGTCAGCAGGTAGCGCTTCCCGTCGAGTGACCCCAGCCGTTCCTGAAGGGCCATGATGTGGGCGAGCTCCTGACAGGGGTGGGTGATGGTCTCCATGTTGATGACAGGGACGTCGGCGTGGGTGGCGAAGGCCTGGAGGATCGTGTCCTTGCGGTCCTCCTCCCAGTTCTCGAATTTGGGAAAGGCCCTGATCCCGATGAGGTCGCAGTAGCGGGAGAGGACCTTCGCCGCTTCCTTGACGTGTTCCTCGGCATCGTCGAGCATCACCGCACCATCCTCGAACTCGAGTGGCCACATCCCGCCAGAGGGGGAGAGCACCACGGCGTGGCCCCCGAGTTGGTTGGCACCGACGTCGAACGATGTGCGGGTGCGCAGGGAGTTGTTCAGAAAGAGCAGGGCAACAGTCTTCCCCTGGAGCGCATGCCCGTAGGGAGACGCCTTGAGACGGCGACCCTCGTCCACCATCGATTGGAGCTCGGGTCGGGTCCAATCGTAGGTGTTGAGGAAGTGGCGCATCAGTGAAGTCCTAGTTGGGCAGTTTGATTGGGGAAACCGCGAAATCCAAAGGAGAGGGTCAGCCGGTTTCCGTCTCGTATCCCTGCTCGACCCACGCATTTGTGCCCCCGGTGATGCTGTGGGCATCCCGATAGCCGAGCGAGTTGATGTAGAGGACACCCGGCAATGAGATGTTGCCCCGGGCGCAGACGGTCAGCACCGGGGTGTCGAGGTCGGCGGGCAGCAGGTCCTGGTTGTCCGGCAGCTCCATGAGGGGGATGTTGATGGCTCCCGGGATGTGTCCCTGAGCGAACTCCTCGGCCGAGCGGACATCGACTACCAACGGCTTCTCTGCTTCCCATCGGTCGTGCGCCGCCTCGGCATCGACTGTGAGGTGGGGATTGTGCCGGGTGTGCTCGATGATGGCGTCGAAGAGCTCCTCCCGGCGGCTCTTGGCCCGAGGCAGCGCGCTTGGAGCCAGCCCGGGGATGTGCTTGGCCATCGACGAGGCGTATTTGAAGGCGTTGTCCGGGAACATGACGACGACCATCGTCCCCGGCTCATCAGGGACCATCGCCAGGGCACCGGCGAGCGCCATCCCCGAGCTGGGACCGGCGGGGATGCTCTCCTCGCGATTCAGGCGCAGCGTGAGGGTGTAGGCGTCCTCGTTGCCGATCTCGATCATCCCGTCGTATTCGTCGGGGAGAAAGAACTCGGTCTGCTTCAGCTGGCGGATGCTGCGCACTCCGGGGATGTCATGGCCTTCGCCAGGGTGCACCCCGATGACCTGTACGCCGGAGCTCTGCTCCTTGAGGAACCTGCCCGTCCCGGTGATGGTGCCGCAGGTCCCCATGCCGGCCACGAAATGGGTGATGGTCCCTTCCGTCTGGCGCCATATCTCCGGGCCAGTGGTCCGATAGTGGGCATCGGGGTTCGACGGGTTCCCGTATTGGTTGAGCATATGAAAGTCGGGCTTTTCGGCGATCTCCGCCGCCCGGGCGATGGCGCCTTCGGGTGCCCATGGAGCGGGGCAAAGGTCATCTTCGAGCTCCTCGACGGTGGCGCCAAAGAAACGAAGCATCGTCCGCTTCTCGACAGGGATGGCGCTGGAGAGAGGAGTGGTCAGGTCATAGCCGAGGAGGTTGCCCATCATGATGAGGCCGAGACCGGTGTTGCCCGACGTGGGCTCGACCAGGTCCTCGTCGGTGAGCTCGCCCTGTTCCCGCGCCTGCTGGATCATGTTGGACGCGATGCGGTCTTTGACCGAGCCGAACGGGTTGTACCACTCCAGCTTGGCGAATACCTCGGTGTGCACGAACGGGACGACATGGTTGAGCCTGACCATGGGTGTCGGGTTCTCGGCGTTCGAGAGCAGCCCGAGCATCGAGTCGTAGATGCGGCGTGAGTGGTCGTTCAATTGCGCTCGCCTGTTGCCACTCTCAAGGTTAGGAAGGGCAACGCTATTCCGTTCCTCGGGGAGGTCCCCGGTCACTCCCGGAAGCCGAACTCCACCTGGAGCGTCACTGTCACAGTCGATGTGCCCGGCTCGATGGGGGTCGACGCCCTCTCCGCCATACCCATGTCGGCCGCGATCATCCTCGGCATCGGCACCACAGGGCCCTTGTTCGTCTCCGTGATGGAGGTGGCCTTACCGAGCGTGTGCCCGGACAGGGCCGCCAATTGCTCTGCTTTGTTTCTGGCGTCGTTCCAAGCCGCTTCCCGGGCGCTGGCCAGGAGTGATGTCTCGTCGTCGATGCCGAACCTGAGGCCGTTGACCCTGGTCTCATCGCCTCCGGCGGAGGCGATGGAGTCGAGGAGTGGGCCGGTCGATGCGATGTCGCGGACCTGGGCGCGGACGGTGTTGCTGACCCGGAAGCCCAGTAGCCGCTGCTTGTTGTCCGTGAAGTCGTACTCGGGGCGAATCGTGTACTCGATGGTGGCCATATCCTCGACACGGACACCACCTGCGGTGAGGGCCGACGTCACCGCCTCCGCCCTCTGTGCCGCGATTTGAGTGGCGTCCTCCACCGTGTCGGCGAGCACGGCCACCCCAACATCGATCTCGACCATGTCCGGATCGGCGTTCGCCTCCCCGGCACCTGACACCGTGATGCCCATGATGACCTCCAAGCTCCGGTAGTGGAGCCTATTCCTCAGCCGGCGAGACCGAATTGGACCTGAAGCGTGATGGTCACGGCCGATGTCCCCGGCTCGATCGGGGTCTCTATCGCCCGCTCGGCCGCTGCATCGGCGGCGTAGGGGATTGGGACCGGGGGCATGCTCACGGTCTCGGTGATTGTGGTTGCCTCGCCCAGGGTCTGACCGGACAGCTCGGCGAGCTGGTTGGCCTTGGTCATGGCGTCGTTCCACGCCGCCTCCCTGGCCGCCGCGACCAATTCGTCGTTGTCCTCGATGCTGAACGAGAGCCCATTGACGACGACATCGTCGCCACCGGCCACGGTCGCCGCGTCCAGCACTGCGCCAGTGCTGTCGAGATCGCTGATCTTGGCTCGAACCGTATTGGTCACCCGATAGCCGATGAGTCGCTCCTCGTTGCTCGAGTAGTCGTACTCGGGATAGATCGAATAGTCGGTGGTGGTGATGTCCTCTTCGGCGACGCCATTCGAAGTCAAAGAATCGATGAGCGCCTGTGCCTTCTCAGCCGCGGTCGTGGCCGCTTCGTCGACCGTCTCTCCGAGAACGGAGACACCGAGGCCGACTTCCACCGTGTCCGGCGTGCCGGTCACCTCGCCCATCCCTGATACCGAGATGCCCGAGGTTGCCTCTTCCGATGTGTTCACCGTGATCTCCTGCGGTGTCGATCCGGCTGCGGTGCCGCAGGCGGCGAGAAGGACGGCCAGGCCGCCAATTAGTGCGAGGTTGCGACTGCGTGTGGTCCATGTCATGCCGGTTGGACGAACGTTCGGCCTCAACGGTTCCTGGTGTCGACGACCTTCCCGTCCACGACGAGGATGCCCTCCGATCTGAGGAGGTCGGTCTGTCTCTCCTTGCCGGGGGTGCGGATCAATCCGCCGGCGCCCACCACACGCCACCACGGGACCTCCCCGTCGCAGTTTCGGAGAACCGTTCCCACCGCTCGCGCAGCTCCCGGGAACCCTGCTTGGTCAGCCACCTCGCCGTAGGTGACGACTTCGCCCCGCTCCAATGAGGTGATCACTTCGAGCACGGCGTCTTCGAAATCGGTCACAACGTCCCGAAGAGTCGGTCCCCCATGTCCCCCAGACCGGGTGCGATGTAGAAACTTGGGTTCAGCTCACGATCGAGGGCGGCGGCCACGATGCGGACGTCGGGGTGCTTTTCCTCGATGGCCGCCAGGCCCTCAGGCGCGGTGACGACACAGACTGCGGTGATGTCCTTTGCACCGTTCTCCTTCACCTTGTCGATGGCCCAGGAGAGGGAACCTCCCGTCGCCAACATCGGCTCGAGGATGAGCACCCTCGCCGAGGAGAGCTGGGGGAACTTGGTGTAGTACTCGATCGGCTCGGCCGTCTCTTCGTTGCGCTGGACGCCGGCGAAGCCGATGGCGGCATCCGGAACCAGAGTCAGGACCGACTCGAGGAGCCCGAGGCCGGCGCGGAGGACGGCGACGGCGACAACCGGCCGCCGAAGCTGTCGGCCGCTCGTTTTCTCCAGCGGGGTCTCGATCTCGATGTCCACCGTGCTCATGTCAGCGAGCGCTTCTGCCACCAGGAGGTAGCCCAATCGCTCGGCAATCTGTCGAAATTCCGGTGGTTCCGTCTCTTTGCTGCGGAGGATGGCAAGGAGGTCGGCGGCAAGCGGGTGGTCGAGGATGGTGACGGGCATGGGGAGGGAGATTATCTACCCCGTGTTTCGCATTCCCGCCGCGATCCCGTTCACGGTGAGGAGGAGGGCGCGGTCGAGGTCGTCGCCAACCTCGCCGTCCCGACTGCGGGCGAGGAGGGACACCTGCAGATAGTTGATGGGGTCGAGATAGACATCACGCACCCCGAGGGTTCGCTTCAGGAGCGGCAGATCACCTAGCAGGTCCGGTTGGCGGCGCAGGGTGAGGATCTCCTCGGTGGCCAGCTCGCACTCGGCGCGGATCAGGTCGAGAAGCCCACGATGCTCCTCCTCCACGAGGCTGGCCACATAGCGGCCGGCGATCTCGAGATCGGTCTTGGCCAGGGTCATTTCGACGTTGGAGAGAAAGGTCTGAAAGAACCCCCACTCTCGTGCCATCTCGTCCAGGACATCGCCGAATCCGGCCTTTCGCGCGGCTCGGATCCCGGTCCCGACCCCGAACCACCCCGGGACGATCTGACGGGTCTGAGTCCAGCCGAAAACCCAGGGAATGGCCCGAAGATCCTCTATGCCCCCGACTCCGCCAGGACGTCGGGAGGGTCGGCTCCCCAAGTTGAGGCGGCCCAGCTCCTCCACGGGGGTGGAACTGAGAAAGTAGGGGACCAGGCTTGGGTGCTGGACGAATTCTCGGTAGGACGAGTACGCCTCGGCAGAGAAGAAGTCCATGGCCTCGGTCCACCGGTCGAGGGTCTCCTTGGGCTTGCGTGAGCGCCGATGCAGCAGCGACGACTCCAGGACCGCGGAGAGCGCCAGTTCCAGGTTGCGGGCCGCGATGGCCGGGTGTCCATATTTCTCCGAGATCACCTCGCCTTGCTCGGTGACCTTCAATTCACCGTCCACGGTGCCGAAAGGCTGGGCGAGGATGGCCGCGTGAGTTGGCCCACCTCCGCGCCCGATCGTCCCGCCCCGGCCGTGGAACAGCCGCAGATGGACCCCATGTCGCTCGGCGGCATTTCGCATCGACCGCTGGGCCTTGTAGATCTCCCACTGCGAGGTGGTGATCCCGCCCTCCTTGTTGGAATCGGAGTAGCCGAGCACGACTTCCTGGCTGTTGCCGCGGAGCTCGAGGATCTGTCGGTAGCGGGGATCGTCGAACAGCGCCTCCAGGAGCCCTCCGGCGTTGCGGAGGTCGTCGATCGTCTCGACCAGGGGCACCAGACCGATGCGGGCTATGCCTCGACGAAGGTCGATCAGGCCGGCCTCCCGCGCCAGGACTGCCGTCTCGAGGACGTCGGCGCGGCTCTCGGTCATCGAGATGATGTACGACTCGATGACCTGATCTCCATAGAGATCTTGGGCCTCCCGGATGGAACGGAAAGCGCCGAGGGTGAGGTCTGCATCTTGGCTGAGTGCCGTGGTCAGCCCGCTCAGCGGGCGGGTTCCCTCCAGCTCGGCTGACAGGACCTCTGAGCGCTGGTCCTGCGACATCGCCCGGTAGTCGACACCCACCAGGCCGAACAACTCGGCGATGGCCTCGTGATGTCTGCTCGCGTGCTCGCGGACATCGAGGGTGGCCATCTGAAACCCGAACGTCTCAGCCGCCCTGCGCATTCGGGCCACAGCGCCCTGGGCGATCAGCTCGCCGCGAGCGCGGGAAAGGGATGAGGCCATGAGGTCGAGGTCGGCGATGAGATCGTCGGGATGGGCGTATTCCTTGCCTCCGACATGGGGCAGGCCTTGTTGCAGCCGTCGGTTGGTGTTGACCAGGCGGGCCCGGATATAGGAGCACTTGAGACGATATGGCTCGGCAGCTGTGCGTTGCCCCTCGCGCTGCCAGACCTCCGGCAGCATCTCACGATCCGATGCCAGCGACGCTTCCAACTCGTCGCTCATGGGCGCCAGACGCTCGGACACCGAGAGCTCGTCGGCGAGATCTTCGATAAGACCGATGAGATGGCGGATTCCGCGATCGTGCTGGAGCAGAAGAGTCTCCAGTGTGGTATCCGGTTTCACGCCGGGGTTCCCATCGCGGTCGCCCCCGACCCATGACCCGAAGCGTATTGGGCTCTTCTCGAGAACGACCCCGAGCCGGGCGATCTCGAGTGCCACCCTCTCGCTCAGGGTGGGCATGACCTCGGATGCGATCTGCACCAGGTAGTAGAGGGCGGAGCGTGCCTCCTCCACTGGGTTCGGCTTCTCGAGCCGCAACTCATCGGTCTGCCATATCTGGTCGATGAGTTCCGCGGTGCGACGATCGATGAGGGCCAGATCGGCGTCCCCGGCGGTCAGTCGTTGCCCGATGAGCTCGGCCAGACGGGCGGTCTTGGTCAGAATCGAACGTCGAGCCGCCTCCGTGGGATGTGCCGTGAATACCGGCCTCATCTCGAGTCTTTGCAGGACCTCGGCGAGCACATCAGGCTCCACGCCCGCCTCGAGGACGCGGTCGACGGTGGCCGCCAAGCCAAGATCGGCGATGGCCAGCTGGTCGATCCGGTGGACCTGCTCAGCGACGTTGGCCAGGTAGAAATAGGTGGTGAAAGCCCTGACGAGGGGGATCACCTCATCGATCTCCAGATCGGCGAGCCGGTTGTCGAGTTGGCCCGCGGCCTCGGTGCTACCACCCCGCCGGTAGGACTTGCCGAGAGCCCTCACCTCTTCGACCAGATCGAGGAGCTCGGGGCCATGCTGGCGGACCAGGGCGTCGCCGAGCTGGTTGCCGAGGCGTCTGATGTCCACCCGGAGGGTCTCGTCAGAGGTCGGTGTCACCGGCACAGGGTATTCAGCGAATGGAAAGCTCCAGTCGGCCTAATCGTCCTCGGGCCGCTGCTTGTGGACTCTCCCGTCTATCCCGTGCAGCGAGAGACCGGTGCCGTGTCCATAACGAACCATGGTCATCTCGGCCAGGATGGAAACCGCCACCTCTTGCGGGCTCTCGGCGCCGATATCGAGACCCACCGGGCCCCGGACCCGGGCGATGTCGTCCTCGGAGAATCCCATTTCCCGCAATCTGCCCACTCTGAGATCCTGGGTTCGCCTGCTGCCCATGCAGCCGATGTATCGCACCGGGCTCTTCAGGGCGGCTTCCAGCACCGGGTCTTCGTGGGGTGGGGCATGGGACAAGATGACCACCCACGTGCGGCGATCGAGATCGACCTGGCCGATGACGCTCTCGGGCCATCCGACCAGAATCCGCGCCGTGGGGAAGCGCTCGGGTGTGGCGAAGGCGCCCCGAGAGTCGATCACCGTGACCCGGTATCCCATCTGGCTGGCGAAGCTGGCCAGCGCCTGACCGATGTGGACCGCGCCTACGATCAGCATGTCCTGGGGTGGGGCCAACGACTCGATAAACACGTCATGGGGCGGGTATTCCATTGCACGGTGCTGCTCGTGATCCATCAGCACCAGGGCGTCGGCCGTCACGTGTGCCGCCACGTCGCTCGGCAGGGAACCAACCACTGCCTTCCCGGCAGAGTCGAGGACGACTTTGGTACCGAGATTGGGGCCGTTGACAAAGGTGACCACCGACCCGTACTCCTCGCGGTCGAGGATGCCCTGGACCGCCTCGAGGGGGCTCACCACGGTTCGATGAAGACGTCGATGGTCCCGCCGCAAGCCATGCCTACCTCGAAGGCGTCGTCGTCTGCGATCCCGTAGGTGACTGTCTTTGGCTTTCCCGTCTCGATCACTTCCTGGGCATGAAGGAACACATCGTTCTCGACGCACCCTCCGCTGACGGATCCCTCCATGTCTCCGGCGTCCGAGACCAGGAACTTGGATCCCTCCGGCCTGGGGGCGCTGCCGTGGACGCGGATCACCGTGGCAACGGCAACTTTCTTCCCCTCCGAAGCCCATCGGTTGCGAACTTCGATCTGGTTTCTCATCGCCTGGCTCCCGCCACTGAATCGAGCACTCGCACCACCCCGCGGAAGTCGCTGACGCTAGCCGCCGGTAGCAGCTGATCGACGCTCGGCATCACCGCCTGCATGCCGCGAGTCAGCGGCTGATACGAGGCTCGAGCGGCGAGCGGGTTGAGCCAGATCACCTGATGCACCGAACGGGCCAGACGCGCCATCTCCGCAGAGAGAACATCAGGGTCGCCACAATCCCATCCGTCGGAGAGGATCATCACCACAGGTCCCCCCCTTGCCAGCCGCCGGCTCCACCGTCGGTTCCACTCGGCGAGGGCATCTCCGATCTGCGTGCCACCCGACCAGTCCGTCACGCGATCGGCGACACGGGCGAGCGCGGCCTTGGTGTCCCGGCGGCGCATGTCCTCGGTGATGCGGCTGAGATGGGTGGAGAACGTGAAGATCTCGACATCGCGGAGGCGTCGCTGGGCGGCATGAGCGAACACGAGGAAGATGTCAGCGTATTTCTCCATCGAGCCGGAGACGTCGGCGATGATGATGAGAGGACGCTCCTTTCTCCGGCGCCGCTTCCAGCTCATCGTCATCATGTCCCCGGTCGGCCCAACGGCGTCCCGCAGGGTCCGGCGCATTTCGGGCCTGCTCCCGTCGCCGGGCGCCCACCGCCGGGTCTTGTAGTCGGTGGGGTGCCACATCATCGTCATCACCAGACGCCGCGCCTCCTGCAGGTCGTTGTCGTCGAGATCGGCGAAATCTCGACTCGAGATCCTCTCCACAGCCGACGCGCCGCCCTGCCCTGTGGCATCAGCGACCGTCGAACCGGCCAGACCCTGGATCGCATAGGTGGCGTCGCCGGCTTCGGGCCCGTCCAGGCCCTGGTCGACCCATTCCGGGGGAGAGAAACGGCCGAAGAAGATCTCGAACTCTCGGTCGAACAACGGGATCTGATCGGGATCGGTGACCGTCAAGGAGCGTAACGCCGCTTCGGCCTGGGACCGGCGGCTGAGATCGATCATGGAGAGAGCGCGGGCCATATCTGTGGTCTGGTCCGCGGTGACCGTGAGGCCTCGGTTGCGCAAGGCTGCCGAGAAAAGGCTCAGCTGATCGATCAGTCCAGGCCGGCTCATCCCACCAGGCTGTCAACTCCGGCGGATCGGACCAGATCGATGTCGTCCTTGTACTTGAGCACTACACCGAGGGTGCTGTCGATCGTCGCCGGTGACAGCTCGCCGGCCTGTAACAAACGCAGCGACTCCGCCCAGTCGAGTGTCTCTGCAACGCCCGGCGGCTTGAACAGCTCCATCTCCCTGAGCCTTCTCATCGCTTCGGCCAGCGATGCCGCCAGATGGCCTTCGAGCTCGGGCACCTTGCGCGTGATGATCTCGGCCTCTTTGGCCGGGGTCGGATAGTCGATCCAGTGGTAGACACACCGTCGTTTGAGTGCGTCGTGGATCTCCCTCGTCCGGTTCGAGGTGAGGACCACGATCGGCCTGCTCAACGCCTTGATGGTCCCGATCTCAGGGATCGTTATCTGGAAATCGGACAGCAGCTCGAGGAGAAACGCCTCGAACTCCTCGTCCGCCCGATCAAGTTCGTCGATCAGGAGCACCGGCCGGTGCCCCTCCGTGCTGGCCTCGATCGCCTGGAGGAGGGGCCGGGCGATGAGGTAGTCCCGACTCATGATGTCATGGGACGTGGCGGTGGCGCCCTCGCCTCGAGCCTCCAGCAGGCGGATCGCCATCATCTGGCGGGCATAGTCCCACTCGTAGAGAGCCTGCCCGACGTCGAGGCCCTCGTAGCACTGAAGTCGAATGAGATCGGCCTCTCCCATGGCCGCCAGCACCTTCGCCACCTCGGTCTTGCCGACTCCCG